>NZ_JBEYVJ010000012.1:0-56317 GCF_040643935.1 Kitasatospora sp. NPDC047058
CGGGCCTCGGTGCCGGTCCGGGAGACGTCCGCGCCGACCGCCTCCAGCAGCGGCCGCCGCCCCCGTCCCGGCCGGCCTGGGGCGACGGCTGGCCGCCCGGCTGGTGGACACCGCCGTACTGGTCGTCGCCGCCACCGCCGCCGCCGTCCCGCTCGGCAACTCCGTGCAGACGCACATCCGGCTCAAGCTCGACCAGGCCCGGATGGCCAGCTCGCTCACCCGCCACCAGGTCGACGTCTGGCTGGTCGACGGCGTGGTCGTGGGCAAGGCCGCCGTCCTGCTCGGCATCCTCGCCTTCGTCGGCCTGCTCTACGAGGTCCTCCCGACCGCCCGCACCGGCCAGACCTTCGGCAAGCGGCTGGCCCGGATCCGGGTGGTCGCCGCGGCCCCCGGGAGCGCCCGGACCCGGCTGGGCTTCGGCCGCTCGCTCGCCCGATGGCTGGTCGGGAACGTTTCCGCGGTCCTGCTGCTCGGTCTGGTCTGGCCGCTGTTCGACCGCCCCGCCCGGCGCGGCTGGCACGACCGCGCGGCCCGTACCCGGGTGATCCGGTCCTGACCGCCATCCCGCCGAGGCAACTGGGCAAAACGGACTAAATATCCGAAGTTCATTGAATGTGTGATGTTCTACTCGGGGCATGAGCTCCTACAACCCCTCGGGCCCCGAGCCGGAGGGGGGCGGCCAGCCCTCCTTCGACAAGCAGCCCCCGCAGCCGGGCGGCGGCACGCCGGAAGGTGCGCCGTCGGACCCGTCCGGAAACCCGCCGCCCGACTCCACCCCGCCGCCCTCCGGCAGCCCCTACGACCGCCCCGGCGCGTACGGCGGCAACTACGGCGGCACCCCCGGCGGTTCGCCCTACGGGCAGAGCCCCTACGGCCAGTCGCCGTACGACCAGCCGCCGCCCGGCTACGGCCCCACCGGCCACGGCGCTCCGACCGCCGGCCCCGTGCCCGGCATGCCGCCCCTCGGCAGCTGGCCGAACCGGATCCTCGCGCGGCTGATCGACTACGTGCTGGTGCAGGTCGTGGCGCTCATCGTGGTGCTGCCCTTCGCCAGCCTCACCGACCGCTCCGGCTCGGCCGGCGCGTTCTGGCTCGCCTGCGCACTGTGGCTGATCTACGACGGCGTGATGGTCGGCCGGGACGGCCGGACCCTCGGCAAGAAGGCCATGAAGGTCCGGGTCGCCATGCTGGTCGACGGCAACGTGCCGACCCCGTCCGCCGCCTGGACCAGGTCGGCCGTCTTCATCCTCCCCGCGGTGATCTGCTGCGCCGCGCTCTGGTGGGTGATCGACGGCCTGTTCGGCGTCTTCGACAAGCCGTACCGCCAGTGCATTCACGACAAGGCCGCGAAGACGGTGGTGGTCACCACGGCCTGAGCGGCTCGCGGACGACCACGAACGACCGCGGAGGACGGACCATGGACGACCGCGGACCCGGTACCCGCCCGGTGGCGCCTCAGCGCTGCCGGGCGTACTCCTGCGCGGTGGCAGTGGCGGCCGGGACGGAGACGGCGGCCGGTGCTGCGGCGGGCGCGGCCGCCGGCCCGGGCGCGGGTGCGGGCGCGGACGCAGCCGCCGGGGCCGAAGCCGCCCGGCGCCGGGCGGCGGCCGGCCGGGACAGCAGCGCCACGAGCGTCACCAGCGTGCCGAGCGCGAGCGCGAAGCCCACCACCACCGCGACCTCCAGGACGCCCGCGGCGCCCGAGACGGCCAGCAGCGCCACGGTGGCGGCGACGACGGTGAAGATGCCGAGGCATATCTGGGGGGCGGTCGGGCGCGGCATGGCGTCGGTCCTTCGCACGTCGGGGGGAACGGGCGGGCGGGTGGTGCCGTTCCGAATGTTCCTACCCGGCGGGGCAGTTCGGTAAGTGCAGCCTAAGCCGCCGCTTCCGGAGCACGGGGGGCGCACGGGCTCACCGCAGGGTCGGCCGCCCCGGCTGGCCGGTCGCGGCCCGGTCGGCCCGGTCGTGGCCCGCTCGGTACGGTGAACGCGCCCGAATCGTCCACGCACCAGGGGGAACGCCGTGCCCGTCGCCGACTGGCCCACCACCGAGACCGAGGCGATCGCCGAACAGGAACGGCTGCGCCCGCTCGTCCACCCGCACGGGCCCGGCCCCGCCACCGCCGGCGGCACGCACGACCACCTGATCGCCGGCGTCGACGTCGCGTACGACGACGAGCGTGACCTCGTGGTCGCCGCCGCCGTGGTGCTCGACCGCGACAGCCTGGCCGTCGTCGAACAGACCACCGCCGTCGACCGGATCGCCTTCCCCTACGTCCCCGGCCTGCTCGCCTTCCGCGAACTCCCCACCGTCCTGCACGCCCTCGACCGGCTCGCCCACACCCCCGGCACCGTCGTCTGCGACGGCTACGGCCTCGCCCACCCGCGCCGCATCGGCCTCGCCAGCCACCTCGGCGTCCTCACCGGCCTGCGGACCATCGGCGTCGCCAAGACCCCGTTCACCTTCGACCACCGCGAGCCGGACGCCCCCCGCGGCTCCTGGACCCCGCTCACCGACCCCGCCACCGGCGAGGAGGTCGGACGCGCCGTCCGCACCCGGGCCGGCGTCAAACCGGTGTTCGTCTCCGTCGGCCACCGCATCGGCCTCGCCGAGGCCGTCGACACCACCCTGGCCCTCGCCCGCGCGTACCGCCTCCCCGAAACCACCCGGCACGCCGACTCGCTCTGCCGCCGCACCCTCGCCGCCCTGCAGGGGGGAACGCCCGCCGGCTGACGGCCCGGCAGGCCACCGGCGGTTCGCCCCGCGCGCCGTTCTCCGGGCCCTGGGCATGTGTTAGACATGAGTCTCCGGAAGCCGTCTGCGGGACGGCGCAGTGACGGACGCACGGGGGAGGCGCCGGAAAGTGGCAACGGGGACGACAGGGACCGGACCGGCCGGCGGAGGCGGCGGCTACCGCGTCGAGGTCGAGCAACTACGGGCCTTCGCCGCCCAGGTGCGCGGACTGCTGGCCGAGTTCCAGCACCACGCCGACGGCACGAAGACGCACGGCCAGAGCGCCGTCGGCCAGAACGCCCTCGGCACCTTCGCCGAGGCCACCGAGGTCCACACTCGGTACCAGACCATGCGGGACGGCCTGCGCGACGTCCTCAACCAGCTCCAGGACGCCGTCGACGAGGCCCAGAAGAAGGCCGAACTCACCGCGACCAACTACGAGGAGCAGGAACGCCGCACCGCGGGCAGGCTCAAGCTCGGCGACGACGGCTGGTCGGTCGCCGACCCCTCCGCCACCAGCACCGCCGCCTACGCCCGGACCGCCGCCCCGGCCCAGCACAGCGGGGGGAAGTCCGAGCGATGAACGCCCCACAGCAGCAGTCCCGGGAGAACGGCGAGGGCCACCGATGAGCGGGTCGGGCTACACCAAGTTCACCGACTACAGCCACGCCGAACTCCGGAGGATGGCCCAGGCCCTCAACCCCGGCGAGGTGATGGCCGCCAGCGACCCCTGGCGCCGCGCCGCCGACACCCTCAAGGCCATCCGCACCACCCTCACCCGCGCCAGCACCGAGGCCGCCGACACCTGGGAGGGCAGCACCAGCGACGCCTTCCACAGCCGCATGCTCCAACTCGCCGCCACCATCAACAACACGGCCTCCTACGCCAACGACGCGGCCAACACCCTGAAGGCCCTCTCCGAGGCCATCTCCAAGGCCAAGCGCGACATGCCCGAGGAGCCCAACGGCTGGGACCAGTTCAGCGACGGCGTCGGCGACACCGTCTCCGCCCTCTTCGGCGGCGACGACGAGGACACCAAGACGGCGGTCGCCGACCAGAAGAAGGCCGAAGCCGCCGCGGTGATGCAGACCCTGGCGATGCACTACCGCGTAGCCGCCCCGATCCTGAAGCCGCCGCCCCCGCCCCCGCCGCCGGGATCACCGATCCGCCATGACGACCAGGACGTGGCGGCACAGAGCGATCCTTCCGGGGCGGCGTCGTTCAGCGCGATGATGGCCGGAGGCGCTGCCACCGGTCCCGTGCCGACCTCTTCGAAGTCCGTCCCGCCACCGGCGCGAAGCGCCGCCGACCGACCGGCGCCCGCACCCTCCGGACGGACGGCGGCGGCAGCCGCGACCGATTCGGGCATCAAGGGCGGCGTGGCACAGGCGCCGCCGAAGCAGCCCTCGGTCACGAACGTCGGCCCGGG
Source organism: Kitasatospora sp. NPDC047058 (assembly GCF_040643935.1). NCBI lineage: Bacteria > Bacillati > Actinomycetota > Actinomycetes > Kitasatosporales > Streptomycetaceae > Kitasatospora > Kitasatospora sp. NPDC047058. Next base: position 4,164 of record NZ_JBEYVJ010000012.1, read on the forward strand.
TGCCAGGAACGACGGCCCCACGACGGTCACCCCGCCCAGCACCTCCGGGACCAACACGCTGTCCGCCAACCCCGCCGGCCCGGCGGGCAACCCGGGAACGCCCCCCGCTGCTCTCACCTCGGGCGGCAGCAGCGGAGGGCCCGTACCGATCGCCACCGGCCCGGTGGTCGGCGTGCCGGGCGGACCGGGCAACGGCCAGGTCAAGGGAGGCATCCAGAGTAGCGACGTCACCGGCCGCACGGCGGTCGCTCCCGGCCAGGCCGCCACCCGCGGCGGCAAGGCGTTCGGCGCGGGAGAGGCCTTCCAGGGCGGCTTCGGCACGGGCGCCCGGGCTGCTGCCGGAACCCGCCCCGGCGGCACCCTGCCGGGGCGCACCGGAGGCATCGTCGGAGAGGGCGGACGTCCGGGCAGTGGTCCCGGCGCGAAGCAGGCGTTCACCGAGGGCGGTTCCGGGCTCGGGGCCCGCAGCAGGCTCCGGGCAGAGCACAGTGCGAACGCCACCGGCGCCGTGGGACCGGGTATGCCCCTCGCCGATGCCCAGCGGCGGAAGAGGAACGAGGAGAAGGACGGAAAGCGCCCGGACTACCTGGTCGAGGACGAGGAGACCTGGGCGTCGGACAAGCCGACGAATCCGAACGTGGTGGAATAGGCCCCCTCAGCGGCAGGGCGATCCGACCGACCGTCCCGCAGATCGATGATCTGCGGGACGTCTCATTGAATGGGTGACCATTGACGAGCAGGCGACTGGTACGCGGGATGGCCGTACTTGCCGGCGGGGCCTTGATCTGGGGAACCGCGACCACTCCGGCCATGGCCGACCAGGTCCGGGACGCGCAGTGGATACTGCGCAAGTTCGACGTGGAGAAGGCCGTCTGGTCCGTCAGCCAGGGTGAGGGCGTCACGGTCGCCGTCGTGGACAGCGGGGTCATGCCCGATCACCCGGACCTGACCGGGCAGGTGCTGCCGGGCACCGACTTCTCGGGCGGCAAGACCGACGGCCGGGTCGATGCCCAGGGCCACGGCACCGCCATCGCGAGCCTCATCGCGGGGCACGGCCACGGAACGCAGGCCGGGGTCATGGGACTTGCTCCGAAGGCAAGGATCCTCCCCATCCGCGTCAGGACGAACGGGGAGTCGCCGGAGCTGGCACAGTCCGATGTCGCGCTGGCGGTCCGGTACGCGGTCGACCACGGGGCCAAGGTCGTCAACCTGTCACTGGGCGGGTATTCGAGGCACGACTCGCAGGCACGGGCCGCCATCGAGTACGCCGCCTCCAAGGACGTCGTCCTGGTGGCGGCCACCGGAAACAGTGGCGACACGTCGCAGCCGGTGGAGTATCCGGCTGCACTTCCCGGGGTCGTGGCCGTCGGTGCGGTCGACGAGCAGGGAAAGCTCTGGGAGAAGTCCAACACCGGACCGGAGACCACCCTGGTGGCACCCGGCGTCGACATCTACCACGCGTCGCCGACGGCCACCTCGGGCTACGGGGTCAGCAAGGGGACCTCGGACGCCGTCGCCTACGTCTCCGCCACCGCGGCGCTGATCCGTTCCAAGTACCCCGGCCTCTCGGCCGGACAGGTCATCAACCGGATCATCAAGAGCGCCACTCCGCCACCCGACGGCTCCGCCGCACCGAACGACCGGTACGGCTACGGGCTCCTGGCTCCGGCCAAGGCGCTGGAGCCCAATCCCGCGGTCGACAGCGGACCGAAGGAGAACCCGCTGCTGAGCAGGGCGGAGTCCCAGGGGGCTCCGTCTGCCGACCCGACCGACGAAACCGCCGCACCGCCCGTGGCGCCGGGGGCCGGGGCCGGGGGGAACCGGGGGATCACCTACACGCTGGTCGGTGCCGGGGTGCTGGCGGTGCTGGTGGCCGGCGGGGTGGGGGGTGGTCTGGCGGTGCGGGCGCGGAGGCGGCGGGCGGCTGCCGCGGCCGGCCCGTACCCGCAGGGGTACGCCGGGTACCCGCCACCGCCGCCGCAGCGGCCGTACCAGTAGGCCGGTCCGCCGGCAGCCGGGGAAGCGGCCGGCAGGACGTACGCGCCGGGCTGGCAGCATCTCGGCGCCCGATGGCGTTTTCGCCGCTGGTGGCGCTGTCGCCGGCCGGGCCATCCTGGACGCATGACCTCTTCCGAGCACTCCGCCACCGCCGCCGACGGCATCCTCCAGGACACCAAGGACTGGACCTGGGTGCTGGAACGCCCCTGCCCGGACTGCGGCCTGGACTCCGGGGCCGTGCCCCGCGAGGCCGTCCCCGGGATGATCCGGGCCAACGCCGGGGCCTGGGTGGCCCTGCTGGCCGGGGACGAGGGGGCGCTGCGCCGCCGGCCCCGCCCGGAGACCTGGTCGGACCTGGAGTACGCCTGCCACGTGCGGGACGTCTTCCGGCTGTTCCACTTCCGGCTGAACCTGATGCTCGACCAGGACGGGCCGGACTTCCCGAACTGGGACCAGGACGAGACGGCCGTCGCCGGGCGCTACGGGGAGCAGCAGCCGGCGGCCGTCGCGGCGGACCTGGTCGAGGCGGCGCGGATCCTCGCGGACGCGTTCGAGCGGCTCGGGGACGCGCAGTGGCTGCGCACCGGCAACCGCAGTGACGGCGCGCGCTTCACGGTGGAGTCGTTCTCCCGCTACCTGGTCCACGACCCGGTGCACCACCTGTTCGACGTGACGGGCGTGCGGGTCTGATCACGCGGGCCGGCCGGGGTCACCAGCCGGAGGCCTCGCGCAGCATGGTGCGGCGGAGCCGGCCGGCCACGCTGGCGGTGTCGGTGCCGATGACGTCGGCGATCTCGGGGGCGGCCAGGCCGACGATGTAGTGCAGGATGGCCAGGTCGTCGTCGGCGGGGTGGCTGGGCCGGGCCGGGGGGTCGCAGCGGCGGGTGGCCTCATTGACGGTGCCGCGCAGGATCTGCCAGGCGTGTGCGGTCGGGTTGGAGCTGCCCAGCAACTCGCGCCAGTGGACGGCGATTTCGGCAAAGGCCTGTTGGACCGCGCCGGCCGCCTCGGTCTGGTCCGGCAGCCAGACCCGGGCATAGCTGAGGTACCGCGGCCGGTGCAGCTCGCAGAACGCCGCGAACTCCAGGGGTACGGCGGGCGGTTCGCCGGTCCGCGGGGGCGGCTCGGCGGTGCTGTCGTGACGGTTGGTCATCTCGGCTTCTCGGCAAGTGAGATGGGCGGCTGACGGTCGATCATCTGCGCTCACTCTACGGTAGGCGCTCGGTGCGCTGGGTTACCAATCGGATTGAATGCCCGGAACGCACCGGCGCTCGGCCGGTTCCGGCGGTGGCCGGGTGCGGTCGGTCGGGCGGCGGGGTGGTGCGGGGCCGGTGGTAGGGGTGGTGCGCGGCGCTAGCCGGGGCGCGGATGAGAGCGCGGATGTGAGGACGTCGTGGCCGGTCAGCCGGGGTGGCCGGCGAGGGGTCGCGGGGCGGTTGATGGGCCACCGTAGGCGGTCCGGTGGCTCACGTCCACACCTGCGGCGTGAAGCCGCGCCCGCGCCACCGGTCGTGCGCGCGGCGGGTGGAAGTGGGCGCGGAGCGGGCGTGCGGTGGGGTGATGCGCTCCCGTCGGGGTGGCGCGCCCAGGGCGGGAGGGCCGGCCTGGGGTGGCGGAGGCGCGGGGCCGGGAGGTCGGGCGGGCGGTCCGGCATCGGCCGGCCGCCCTCGTCCACGCCGGTCACGGGCCTGCGGCCCGGCCGCCGGCGGGCAGGCGCCACCGGCGGTATGACGGTGGGTCAGCTGCGGTGGGGCGCCTCCGCGGCCGGTACCCGGCCGTCCGCGGCGACGGGGGTCCGGTCGTCCGCCGCGGTACATCGTCCGAGCTGCGCGGGGAAGGCCTCCACGACCCGCCGCCGGGCCCGTTCGGCCGCTGCCGCCGCCGCCCCGGCCGCAGCCGCTGCGCCGCCCGCCACGCTGTCCGCTGGGCCGCCCGCCGCGGCCCCCTCGCGCTCCTGGCCGGCCCTGCCGGCCCCGTCGGCTCCGGAGGCCCCGTCGGGCTCGCCGGCGTCGCGCCGGCCCCGGCCGACCGCGCTGCGGGCGGCGTGCTCCTCGGCCGCCTGTCTCGCGGCGAGGTAGGCCTGGACGGCGGCCATCCCGTAGACCGGCTGGATCAGCTGATGGCCCTTGAAGAAGGGTCTGGCCGGGGCGAATCCGGCGGCGACCACGAGGTCCCGGATCTCGGCTATCTCCGCCTCGCTGCGGGCGGTGAAGCGGACCTCCCAGCCCTTCTTGTACGTATGGCCCTGTTCGCCGCTGCGTCGGGCCGGGTCCGGCCGGCGGACGTATCCGGGCAGGCGGCCGAGGCGGAGCTGGGCCGCGCGGAGGCCGGCGGTCTCGTCACGTGACATGAACCAAGGGTAGGCAATCCGGAGAGCGCGGGTGACGCCCGGAGGCTCCTCCGCGTATGTCCTTGGTCACGCACGGTCAGACCCGCTGGTCGCTGATCGTCTTCGACCGTTGCTGACAAGCCGATGACCGCCTATTACTCCGAATGAGTGAGGGTATGGGGACTTTAGTGCGGGGTGATCCCGGTTTCGCGACGGTTGGGTAACAGTGCGTCAGGCGACCGATGAGCGGTCGGGGGTGTTGGGGATGGTGTCCGCATGAGCTACCGCATTCCCTCGCCGCCGCCGTCCCTGGAGGAACTGGCGAAGCGTCAGCAGAACGTCGTCACCGCCAGCCAGCTGCGCGCCCGGGGCGTGCCGACCCGGGTGGTCACCGGGCACTGCCGCCGCGGCGGTCCCTGGCAGCGGCTGCTGCCCCGGGTCTACCTGCTGCAGTCCGGTGAGCCGACGCCGGAGCAGCGGATGTGGGCCGCGCTGCTGTACGCGGCGCAGAACGGCCGGGAGGAGGGCTGCCGCGAGGGCGCGGTGATCACCGGAACCGCGGCGCTGGCGCTGTACGGCTTCGCCGCCGTGCCCCGGCTGCCGGCCGTCACCGGGGTGGACGTCCTGGTGCCCCGCCAGCGCCGCCTGAAGGACGCCGGCGAGGTGCGGATCCGGCGCACCGAGCGGGAGTTGGTGGCCCGGTCGGTGCACGGGCTGGCGTGTGCGCCGGTCGCCCGGGCGGTCGCCGACGCGCTGGGCGAGTGGACGGCCGGGGGCGAGGGGCAGGCCTTCGGCGCGGCCGCCGCGCTGCCGGTGCGCGAGGTGCTGCGGGAGGCCGTGGGCCGGTCCGGCGGCCGGCTGGCCGGCTCCGAGGCCCGGTGCACCGTAAGGGAGTTGGTCGCCGAGCTGACCGAGTCCGGGCTGGCCGCCGACCTGCGGGTGCGGGCCGCGCTGGACGAGCTGCTGGCCGCCGAGCGGGACGCCGTGCTGACGCGGCTGGGCGAGCTGGTGGACGAGTGGCTGCTGCCCGTACCGCTGTCCGCCCCGGAGTTGCGGATGCGGGGCGGCACCTACATCGCCGTGCCGGACCTGTACTGGCCGCAGACCGGCGTGGCGGTGGAGGTCGACTCGGAGCTGCGCTGCGTCAGCGAGGGGGAGGCGGCCTGGGTGCGCGGCGGCCAGCACCGGATGGAGTACCTGGGGATCCGGGTGGTCTACCTCTCCGGCGCCCGGCTGGCCGCCGAGCCGGACGCGGTCGGCGCGGAGCTGCGCGAGGCGTTCCGGCAGGGCGGCACCGACGTGGTGGAGCTCCTGGCCGGCGAGGGCTGACCGGTACTCGGCCCGGCACCACCGGCACCCGGCCCCGCGCCACCGCCGACATCCGGCCCGGCACCACCGGTGCTCAGCCCCGCATCGCCCCCGGCGCGCGGCCCCGCGCCGCCGCCGGCACTCAGTCCCGCACCACCGGCGTGCCGACCAGCTCGACCCCGGCCGCCAGCAGCTCCTCCAGTGCGGCGGCGGTGGTCTCCGGCTTGACGCCGGCGGTGAGCTCCAGCAGCACGCGGGTGGTGAAGCCGGCCCGGGCCGCGTCCAGGGCGGTGGCCCGGACGCAGTGGTCGGTGGCCAGGCCGACCACGTCCACCTCGGTGACCTGGCGTTCGCGCAGCCACTCGACCGGCCCGCGGTTGTTCTCGTCGAAGCCCTCGAAGCCGCTGTACGCCGCCGCGTAGGCGCCCTTGTCGAAGACGGCCTCGATCGCGCCGGAGGTGACGGAGGGCGCGAAGTTGGGGTGGAAGCCCACCCCTTCGGTGCCCGCGACGCAGTGCACCGGCCAGCTGTTGACGTAGTCCGGCTGGTCGGAGAAGTGGTCGCCCGGGTCGATGTGGTTGTCCCGGGTGGCGAGGACGTGCTGGTACCCGGCGCTGGACTCGGCGATCAGGTCGGTGATCGCGGCGGCCACCTCGGCCCCGCCGGCGACGGCCAGGCTGCCGCCCTCGCAGAAGTCGTTCTGCACGTCGACGACGATCAGTGCCCGGTGCATGGCTCGCATCCTCGGTTGTGGGGGGTGGTGCGCTGGTTCTGTGCGCTTGCGGTGGGAACTCTACGGTCGACTGTAGGCAGTGGCACCCGGGGGCGGAAGGCCCGGGGAGAGCCCGGCTCCCGGGCCGGGCCCGCCAGGCCCGCCGGCCCGGCCGGCCCGGGGCCGCGGCGGGCTGTCAGAGGATCAGCTCGGTGGGCAGGACCGGGTCGCCCTTGGAGAGCTGGGTGGCGGAGAGCGGCAGCCCGGCCCGGGCCCGGACGTGCCGGTCGCGGGCCACGGCGAGCGGTTCCCGGCCGACCACCTCGCCGGCCAGCACCAGCGGCACCTGCATCAGGTGCGCTTCCAGTCCGGCCGGGACCGGTCCGGTGCCGACCACCTCGGCCTCGGCCACGCCGTCCGCGTCGGGCCGCCGGGCCGCCCACTTGCGCCCGCCGATGCTGGTCTTGCCGCCGGCCGCGCGCTTGGCGACCGCGACCAGCGGCCCGTCGGCCGACTCGGCGCGGGCGACCAGCTTGTAGACCATCGCGCAGGTCGGGTGGCCGCTGCCGGTGACCAGGCTGGTGCCGACGCCGTAGCCGTCCACCGGGGCGGCGGCCAGCGCGGCGATCGCGTACTCGTCCAGGTCGGAGGTGACGATGATCTTCGTTTTGTGGGCGCCGAGCTCGTCCAGCTGGCGGCGGACCCGGTGGGCCAGCAGGGTGAGGTCGCCGGAGTCGATCCGGACGGCGCCGAGCTCGGGGCCGGCCACCTCGACGGCGGTGCGGACCGCCTCGCGCAGGTCGAAGGTGTCGACCAGCAGCGTGGTGCCCCGGCCCATCGAGGCGATCTGCGCGCGGAACGCGTCCCGCTCGCTGTCGTGGACCAGGGTGAAGGCGTGGGCGGCGGTGCCGGTCGTCGGGATGCCGTGGGTGAAGCCGGCCTCCAGGTCGGAGGTGGCGGCGAAGCCGGCCACGTACGCGGCCCGGGCGGCCGAGACCGCGGCCTGCTCGTGGGCGCGCCGGGCGCCCATCTCGATCACCGGGCGCCCGCCGGCGGCGGCGGTCATCCGGGAGGCGGCGGCGGCGATCGCCGAGTCGAAGTTGAGGATCGACAGGATCACCGTCTCCAGGATCACCGCCTCGGCGAAGGTGCCCTCGACGGTGAGCAGCGGCGAGCCGGGGAAGTAGACCTCGCCCTCGGGGTAGCCGTGGATGTCTCCGGTGAACCGGTAGTCGGCGAGGTAGCGCAGCGTGTCGGCGTCGACCACGTCCTGTCCGGCCAGCCAGTCGAGCTGGGCCGCGGTGAAGCGGAAGTTCTCGACGGCGTCCAGCACCCGTCCGGTGCCGGCCATCACGCCGTAGCGGCGGCCGGCCGGCAGGCGGCGGGTGAACACCTCGAAGACGGATCGGCGGTGCGCGGCCCCGCTCTGCAGGGCGGCCTGCAGCATGGTGAGCTCGTAGCGGTCGGTGAGCAGCGCGGTCGAACCGGCCGCGCGCACTGAAGTGGCGTCCATGGAGATGATGCTACTACCACTTAGCGTCAGATTGACGATTTCTCGTGGCGGAGGTGTGCGGGGGTGCGCACGCCCGGGGTCGGAATCGCCCGGACGTCCCCCGGATGGCAGCATGGGGGCTGAAGGGGCAGGTGGCCGAGGAATGTCGAGGAGGACCCGGCGGTGAGTGTCGCGCCCGCGGAGATCGAGCGCCCGGAGGTCGAAGGACTCCCGGTGGCCGAGCCGGACACCCCCTGGGTGACCATCGTGCACAACGACCCGGTCAATCTGATGAGCTACGTCCAGTACGTCTTCCAGGCCTACTTCGGCTACCCGAAGGACAAGGCCCGGAAGCTGATGATGGAGGTGCACACCAAGGGTCGGGCGGTGGTCTCCAGCGGGTCCCGCGAGGAGATGGAGCGCGACGTGCAGGCGATGCACGGCTACGGCCTCTGGGCGACGCTCCAGCACGACTGAGCCGCGGGCCGCACCGCGGGCGCCACCACCGAAGACGACGAAGACGGGCTGACCGATACAGATGGCTGGGTTGTTCGAGAGTGCCGGCGGCGGGAGCGCGGCGATCGCGCTGGACGAGGTGGAGGCCTCCATCCTGCGCTCCCTCGAAGTGCAGATGCTGGAGCTGATCGGCCCGGGCCCGGGCGGCGAGGGGGGTGACCCGCTCGCGGCGCTGTTCGCCGAGGGGCCCACCGAGGCGCCCGCCGACCCGGCGCTGGCCCGGCTCTTCCCGGACGCCTATGGCGATCCGGAGAAGCCGGACGACGACGAGAGCCGGGCGGCCTCCGGCGAGTTCCGCCGCTACACCGAGCTGGACCTGCGGGCCCGCAAGCGCGAGGACGCACTGCAGGTGGTCCGGGCCCTCGACGGGCTCGGCGGCGAGGGCGGGGTGCTCAAGCTGCCCGCCGCCGACTGCCTGCGCTGGCTCGGCGCGCTCAACGACCTGCGGCTGACCCTCGGCGTGCGACTGGAGGTCACCGAGGAGGACGAGCAGGGCCTCTACGGCCTGTCGGGCACCGACGAGCGCAAGCCGCTGGTCATGGCGTACCTGTGGCTGGGCGCCCTCCAGGAGTCGCTGCTGGAGGCGGTCGCGGACTGAGTCCGCACCCCGATCCTGCCCCGGTTCCCGGGCACCCCGGCCCCCTGTCCGCATGCTGGACAGGAGGCCGGGGCTTTTCCGTCCAAACCGGGCGGAACCATGCCACTCCATGCTCAAATATCGCTCAGATGGACACCGGTATCCGGATAGTGCGTGGTACGACTTCTCCACCCCACGAGACCATCCAGGACGGTGCACCCATGGCCGAGCAGCTCCACGACCACGTGGTCGACACCCCACCGGGGGAGGAGGGCTACGAACGGGGCCTGGGCAGCCGCCAGATCCAGATGATCGCCATCGGCGGCGCCATCGGCACCGGACTCTTCCTCGGCGCCGGCACCGCGATCTCCAAGTCCGGCCCGAGCCTGATCCTCTCCTACGCGGTGGCCGGCGTGGCGATCTTCGCGATCATGCGCGCCCTCGGCGAACTGCTCACCTACCGCCCGGTGTCCGGCAGCTTCGCCGAGTACGCCCGGGAGTTCCTCGGCCCCTTCGCCGGCTACGTGACCGGCTGGACGTACTGGCTGTTCTGGGTCGTCACCGGCATGGCCGAGACCACCGCCGCCGCCGTCTACGTGAAGTTCTGGGCACCCGGCATCCCGCAGTGGCTCAGCGCACTGACCTTCCTGGTCGTCCTCTACGGCGCCAACCTGATCTCGGTGAAGCTGTTCGGCGAGATCGAGTTCTGGTTCTCCATGGTCAAGGTCACCGCCATCATCGGCATGATCCTGATCGGCGTCGGCGTCCTCACCCTCGGCTTCAGCGACGCCGGTGACACCGCGTCGGTCACCCACCTCTGGGCCGACGGCGGCTTCTTCCCCAAGGGCATCGGCGCCACCGTGATGACCCTGCAGATCGTCATGTTCGCCTACCTCGGCGTCGAACTCGTCGGCGTCACCGCCGGCGAGAGCGAGAACCCCGAGAAGACCCTGCCGCGCGCCATCAACACCCTGCCCTGGCGCATCGCGCTGTTCTACATCGGCGCCCTCGTGGTCATCCTCTCGCTCGTCCCGTGGACCGAATTCCAGCCCGGCGTCAGCCCGTTCGTCGCCGCCTTCGGCAAGATCGGCATCCCGGCGGCCGCCGGCATCATCAACTTCGTGGTCCTCACCGCCGCCCTGTCCTCCTGCAACTCCGGCATGTACTCCACCGGCCGCATGCTGCGCGACCTCGCCCTCAGCGGCCAGGCCCCCCGACGGCTGACCAAGCTCAACGCCCGCCGCACCCCCGCCGCCGCGATCACCCTCTCCTGCGCCCTGATGGGCGTCGGCGTGGTGCTCAACCGCGTCGTCCCCGCCAAGGCCTTCGAGTACATCACCTCGGTCGCCACCGTCTGCGGCCTCTGGACCTGGGCGATGATCCTCATCTGCCAGATCCGCTACCGCAAGGCCTGGAAGGAAGGCCGCCTGCCGGCCCCCACCTTCAAGGCCCCCGGCGGCATCTGGAGCAGCTGGGCCGCCCTCGGCTTCCTCGTCCTGGTCGTCGTCCTGATCGGCCTCGACGAGGACAACCGGATCTCGCTCTACGTCTTCCCCGGCTGGGCCGTCCTGCTGGTGATCGGCTACCAGGTCCTCAAGCGCCGCAACCCCGCCGCCGTCCAGGCCCTCACCCACGGCCGCGCCGAAGACCACCACCGCGACGGCGCCGACGACCACACCCCCGCCCGCAACGACGGCTGACCCGCCGTCGGACCAGGCAGTGGACGCCCCGGCGGACCCCCGCCGGGGCGTGGCTATCCTGACCGCATGCTGACCATCACCCGAGAACTGTGCGACCGGATCGTCGCCCACGCCCGCGCCGACCACCCGGACGAGGCCTGTGGCGTGGTGGCCGGACCGGCCGGCACCGGACGGCCCGAGCGGTTCATCCCGATGCTCAACGCCGCCCGCTCGCCCACCTTCTACGAGTTCGACTCGGGCGACCTGCTCAAGCTCTACCGCGAGATGGACGACCGGGACGAGGAACCCGTGATCGTCTACCACTCGCACACCGCCACCGAGGCCTACCCCTCGCGCACCGACGTGAGCTACGCCTCCGAACCGTTCGCCCACTACGTCCTGGTCTCCACCGCCGACGGCAACGGCCCGGACGACCCGTACCAGTTCCGCTCGTTCCGCATCGTGGACGGCGAGATCACAGAGGAAGACGTCCAGGTCGTCGAGGCCTACCAGCCCTGACCAGCACCCACCTGGGCGCGGCCCGCCGACCGTCCGCGAACGGTCGGCGGGCCGACGTCATCTCAGCAAGGGAAACGAAAACATCCGGATCGCGAGACGGGCATGTCGGAGCGCAGCCGGGAATCTATACGATGAGCCCATGCGTTCCGTCGATGTGAGCACCCAGGCCCCGGGCACCCGCCTCGTGGCGCGCCTGCACATCGACCTGTGCCGGCTCGCCAGTGCGATCTGTCCCGGCACGCCGGCGCGCTCTCGCTGAGCCGCCCGCCCAGGCCCGCCGCAGGCCCTGCGCCCCGGGCCGTCCCGCCCTGCCGCCCATCCGCCGCGGCCCACCCACCTCACGACTCGCACAGGAGCGCACACCCATGGCCATCGAGGTCCGCATCCCGACCATCCTCCGCACCTACACCGACGGCGCCAAGGCCGTCGAGGGCACCGGCAGCAACCTCGGGGAACTCTTCCACGACCTCGACGCCCGCCACCCGGGCATCGCCGCCCGCCTCCTGGAGAACGGCGAACTGCGCCGCTTCGTCAACGTCTACCTCAACGACGAGGACGTCCGCTTCCTGGAGGGCATCTCCACCGCCGTCGCCGACGGCGACAGCATCACCATCCTGCCCGCCGTGGCCGGCGGCGCCCGCTGACCTCCCGCTCTCCCGCCCCACCGCCCGCCGGACCCCGGGCGGGAGAGCCGCTCCACCCCACCACCACCGCCGTTGCCGGAGGCACCCCTTGCGATACGACAGCCCGCTCGAAGCCGTCGGCAACACCCCGCTGGTCCGCCTGCCCCGGCTCTCCGCCGCCGTCCCCGGCAACACCGACGGGCTGGTCACCCTCTGGGCCAAGCTGGAGGACCGCAACCCCACCGGCTCCATCAAGGACCGCCCCGCGCTGCACATGATCGAGCGCGCCGAGGCCGACGGCCGGCTCACCCCGGGCTGCACCATCCTCGAACCCACCAGCGGCAACACCGGCATCTCGCTCGCCATGGCCGCCAAGCTCAAGGGCTACCGGATGGTCTGCGTGATGCCCGAGAACACCAGCGAGGAACGCCGCGAGCTGCTCCGCATGTGGGGCGCCGAGATCATCTCCTCCCCGGCCGCCGGCGGATCCAACACCGCCGTGCGGATCGCCAAGGAGACCGCCGCCGAGCACCCCGACTGGGTCATGCTCTACCAGTACGGCAACCCCGACAACGCGGGCGCCCACTACGCCACCACCGGCCCCGAGATCCTCGCCGACCTGCCCACCGTCACCCACTTCGTGGCCGGCCTCGGCACCACCGGCACCCTCATGGGCGTCGGCCGCTACCTGCGCGAGAAGGTCCCCGGCGTGCAGATCGTCGCCGCCGAGCCGCGCTACGACGACCTGGTCTACGGCCTGCGCAACCTCGACGAGGGCTTCGTCCCCGAGCTGTACGACGCCGAGGTGCTCACCACCCGGTTCTCCGTCGGCTCCGCCGACGCCGTCCGCCGCACCCGCGAACTCCTCCAGCAGGAGGGCATCTTCGCCGGCGTCTCCACCGGCGCCATCCTGCACGCCGCCACCGGCGCCGGCCGCAAGGCCGCCGCGGCCGGGCAGCGCGCCGACATCGTCTTCGTCGTCGCCGACGGCGGCTGGAAGTACCTCTCCACCGGCATCTACACCGCCGAGTCGACCGAGGCCGCGGTCGAGGCCCTGCAGGGCCAGCTCTGGGCCTGAGCCTCAGGACGTGAGGGCCCGCTGCGCGCGGGCCCAGATCTGCCGGTCCACCACGCCGGCCCGGCGGCGGAAGTCCCGCAGCGGCACCTCGCGCAGCTCGTCGGTCTCCAGCCAGCTGGTCCGGCCCTGCCGGTCACCCACCGACCCCGGCGGCAGCGGCAGCACACCCGGGCGGTCCGCGTGGTGCTTGCTGGTGATCTTCGCGACGGTCGCGCTGCGGCCGTTCACCCGCAGCACCAGGCACGGGCGGTCCTTCGCCCCCGGGCCGTCCTCGAACGGCACCTCCGCCCACCAGATCTCCTGCGGCGCCGGCCCGCCGGCCCGCCCCCGGTCCGGACGCGGCCGCGGCGCCGTCGGAACCGGGGCCCGGCGCACCCGCCGGCGGGCCCGGACCCGGGCCACCACCAGGGCGGCCACCGCCGCGGCGACCGTCCCGAGCGCGAGCCACCAGTAGTTGGTCATGCGGCGAACCGTACCGGGCGCCCACCCGCCGCCACCACCGTCCCCGGGTGACATCCGGGCATATGTCCGCACCTTGCTCCCGGTTCGTCACGGTACGGCCACAACGTCCGTTCTGCGGTGAACCCGCCCCCGGGGCTCGGAAGGCTGCTCCCGAACGCCCCCCACGCCCCGGAGGTGACCCCGTGAGCCGCAGCACCGACCTGTGGTCCTACGCCGAGATCGCCCGCCACATCCGCGTCCGGCCCGAGACCGTCCGCAGCTACCGCCGGCACGGCCTGCTGCCCGACCCCGACACCGTCGACGCCGGCGGCCACCCCCGCTGGCACCCCGACACGATCCGGGCCTGGGCCCTCCGGCGCCCCGGCCACCGCTGAACCGGCGCCCCCGGACCGGCCCCCCGCGTTCTGGTGATTCCAGCCACAGCGCGGCACGGAGACGGGGGCAAAGTGCCCCTCCGCCCTTACCCTCGACACACGCGAGGGCAGCGCCACCGGCCGGTACACCCGGCCCGCACTGTCATGACCAGCGGCAGCCAGGAGTGTCGGGGCGGAGGGGCTCGGATGAAACTGACCGTGGTGGGGTGCTCAGGGAGCTTCCCGTCCGCCGACTCGCCGTGCTCCAGCTACCTCGTGGAGGCCGACGGCTACCGCGTCGTGCTCGACCTCGGCAACGGTGCACTCGGCGCGCTGCAGAAGTACGTCGACCTCTACGCCGTCGACGCCGTGCTGCTCAGCCACCTGCACGCGGACCACTGCGTCGACCTCTGCGCCTACTGGGTCGCCCGCAACTACCGCGCCGAGGGCTGCCCCGACCCGATGCCCGTCTACGGCCCGGCCGGCACCGCCGAGCGGCTCGCCCGCGCCTACGACATGCCGGAGAACCCCGGGATGAAGGAGGTCTTCGACTTCCGCACCCTCACCCCGGGCGGCTTCGACCTCGGCCCGTTCCGGATCGGCGTCGCCCAGGTCAACCACCCCGTCGACGCCTTCGCCTTCCGGCTCGAACACGACGGCCGCAGCCTCGTCTACTCCGGCGACACCGGCGAGAGCGCCGAACTCGTCGAGCTCGCCCGCGACACCGACCTCTTCCTCTGCGAGGCCGCGTACATCGACGGCCGGGACACCTACCGCGCCGTGCACCTCAACGGCCGCGAGGCCGGCGAGCACGCCACCGCCGCCGGCGCCCGCAAGCTCGTCCTCACCCACATCCCGCCGTGGACGGACGCCGAGCACAACCGCCGCGACGCGGAGGCCGCCTTCGCCGGCCCGGTCGAGATCGCCCGGGCGGGCGCGGTCTACCGGATCTGACGCCGCCCGGCCCGACGGGCCGCCGGGCCCCGGCGCCGGCCGCACCGCCGTCTCGTCCCGTTCCGTCGCGGGGCCCCGGCATCCGGACCGGTCCCGGACGTGCGACGGCCCCGCCCCGCCGCCCGGGGGAGCGGGGGCGGGGCGGGGCCGGGGGTGCTTCGGGCCGTACCGCGGCGTCAGGCCTTGGTGACGTCCTCGATCTCCTCGTCGTCCTCGCGACCGGGGGTCTTGAGGTTGAACTTGGTGATCGCGAAGCGGAAGAGGAAGTAGTACAGCGCGGCGAACACGAGACCGATCGGGATGATCATCCACGGGTCGGTGGCCTTGTTCCAGGCCAGCGCGTAGTCGATCAGGCCGCCGGAGAAGGTGAAGCCGTCGTGCACGCCGAGCGCCCAGGTGACGGCCATCGAGACGGCGGTCAGCAGCGCGTGGATGACGTACAGGGCCGGCGCGATGAAGACGAAGGCGAACTCGATCGGCTCGGTGACACCGGTGACGAACGAGGTCAGGGCCAGCGACAGCATCATGCCGGTGACGGCCTTGCGGCGGTGCGGCTTGGCGGTGTGGGCGATGGCGAACGCGGCGGCGGGCAGCGCGAACATCATGATCGGGAAGAAGCCCGACATGAACTGTCCGGCGGTCGGGTCGCCGGCGAAGAAGCGGGTCAGGTCACCGTGGACGACGGTGCCGTCGGGCTTGGTGAAGTCGCCGGTCTGGAACCAGGCGTAGGAGTTCACGAACTGGTGCATGCCGACCGGCAGCAGACCGCGGTTGACCAGGCCGAACGCACCCGCACCGAACGCGCCGGCGCCGATCAGGGTGTCGTTCAGGCTCTTGATCGCGTCGCCGATCGGGCCCCAGGTCAGGGCGAAGACCACACCGACGGCGGTGCCGACGAAGGCCATGATGATCGGGACGAGGCGGCGGCCGTTGAAGAAGCCCAGCCAGTCGACCAGCCTGGTGCGGTGGTACTTCTGCCACAGCACGGCGGAGAGCAGGCCGATCACGATGCCGCCGAGCACACCCGGGTTCTGGTAGGTGGCGGCGGCGTCCTTGCCCGGCAGGACCTGAGCCTCGGTGACCGGGAACGCGGTCAGCACGTTCTTGTACACCAGGAAGCCGACCAGGGCGGCGAGGGCGGTGGAGCCGTCGGCCTTCTTGGCGAAGCCGATCGCGATGCCCACCGCGAACAGCAGCGGCAGGTTGGAGAAGACGGCGTCACCGGCGGTGGCGAACACCGCGGCGACCTTGTTCCAGCCGAGGCCGTCCTTGCCGAACACGTCGTCCTGGCCGAGGCGCAGCAGCAGACCGGCGGCAGGGAGAACGGCGATGGGCAGCTGGAGGCTGCGGCCGATCTTCTGCAGCCCCTGGAGGAGGTTCTGCCCGAACTTCTTGGTGGGGCTTGGCGTGGCCGGAGCCGCGGCGGGCGCCGGTGCCTGCGCAGACTGACTCATGGGGGTGGGTTCCTAACGGCAGGGCGGGTCGGTCGGGGGAGTAGGAGCACAGGAGGCCGAACCGCGAACTGGTCTACACCACACGTGGTGTAGACCAGTTTTGTAGCACGGGCGGAGAAGGGGGGGAACCCCTGAAAGCGGTGCGGCCGGGAAGCGCTATGAAATCGAAACCTACGTTGCGAACGACGATCATGATTACCCGCCGTGATTGGGATTTTGGCTATTTGCGCAACAAAAAGAGCCGGCGCCGGCGGGGCCCGTGCGGAGAGGCCCGGCCGCGCGTGCCGGGCGGCGGGTGCCGGCGGAGCGGGGGCACGGGCGGCCGGGGCGCTGCGAGGGCGGACCGGGGCGGGTCGGCGGGTGGCCGGGCCGGAGTACGGTGTTCCGGCCCCCCGTCCGGCGGCGCGACATCGGCATCCCGTGGACGCCGGGTCCGCGCGGACCATCCCTTTTCCGGGGGAAACAGGTGGCGGCGGCCGGGGGAGCGGCGGTACCGGAATGCCCGGCGGTATACCGGGGAGTGGCGGCGATCTTTCCCCCACCCGGTTCCGGCGCCGGATCGTCCGCGCCGGACACCGTCCGCCGCCGGTGGCCTGCCCGGCCCCGCAGGCCGCCGGCCGGGCGGGCCGCCGGATTTCCCGCCCGGGAATTCTCCGGAGTTCCGTACCGGGACCATCGGCCTGTTCCCGATATGCCGAAGGCCCCCGGGGCGGGGCTCCGGGGGCCTTGGGGAATGGCGCGCGGTGACGCTCGGTTTATGCCTTGGTCACGTCCTCGACCTGGCCCTCCTCCTCGCGCCCGGGCGTTTTCAGATTGAATTTCACGATGATGAAGCGGAACAGCACGTAGTACACCAGCGCGAAGCCGAGCCCGATCGGGATGATCATCCAGGGCTTGGTGGCCAGGCTGTAGTTGAGGCCGTAGTCGATCAGACCGGCCGAGAAGCTGAAGCCGTCGTGCACCCCGAGCCCCCAGGTGACCGCCATGGACGCCCCGGTCAGCAGCGCGTGCACCGCGAACAGCGCGGGGGCGACATAGGCGAAGGAGTACTCGATCGGCTCGGTGACACCGGTCACGAAGGAGGTGAGGCCCACCGAGAGCATCAGGCCGTAGATCTCCTTGCGCCGGTGCAGCTTGGCCGAGTGCGCGATCGCCAGCGCCGCGGCGGGCAACGCGAACATCATGATCGGGAAGAACCCCGAGGTGAACTGCCCCGCCGTCGGGTCACCGGCCAGGAACCGCGGGATGTCACCGTGGACGACGCTGCCGTCCGGCTTGGTGAACTCGCCGAACTGGAACCAGACGAACGTGTTGATCAGCTGGTGCATGCCGATCAGCAGCAGCGCACGGTTGGCGACGCCGAAGATGCCCGCGCCGGCCGCGCCGAGATCGGCCAGGTCCTGGCTGAAGTCGTTGAGCGCCCGGCCGATCGGCGGCCAGACCCACACCGCCAGGCAGGCCAGCGCCAGCCCCGCCAGCGCGGTGATCATCGGCACCAGGCGGCGGCCGTTGAAGAAGCCCAGCCAGTCGACGAGCTTCTTGCGGTGGTAGCGGACCCAGAGCCGGGCCGAGATCAGGCCGATCAGGATGCCGCCCAGCACCCCCGGGTTCTGGTACGTGGCGGCCGCCGCCTTCCGCGAGGTGAAGTCCACGCACTGACCGCCGACCAGCACGGTGGGCGGCTTGCAGTCCTGGGGGAAGGCGTGCAGCACCTGGTAGAAGACGAGGAAGCCGACCACGGCGGCCAGCGCGGTCGAACCGTCCGCCTTCTTCGCCATGCCGATGGCGACGCCGATGCAGAACAGCATCGGCAGGCCGAGCGAGGAGTCCAGCAGCGCACCGCCCGCCGCCGCGAACACCTTGGCGACGTCGTCCCACCCCAGGCCCTCCGCGCCGAAGACGTCGGGCTGGCCCAGCCGGTTCAGCAGACCGGCCGCCGGCAGCACCGCGACCGGCAACTGCAGCGAACGGCCCATCTTCTGGAGTCCGCCGTAGAAGGCGTGCCACCACTGCGTCTCCGGGGCTTTGGCGTCTGCCGCACTCATCCTGGGCCCTCCGGGGGCGGTCGCCGGCCGGTGGCCCCCTCCAGGGCCGTCGGACGGGACTCAGGAACACCCGGGCCCCTTCCTGCGTTCACCGGAGTACCCATATATTGGTGTAGACCACCTTGGGACGCAGGCCGCGAGCGCCGGGACGCAAGCCCCGCTGATCGTCATCCTCGGGCGAAGATCCAGACCCTGCCCGCCGGAATGGGCCAAACGTGGACTAACCTGGCAAACCGGTCCTGCCCGGGTCATGCTTGTCGCGCTGCCCCACAGCACGACGGCCGCTGAACCCACGTCAGCACCGGCACCCGCCCCCCGGCCCCGGCCGGGAACCCCCAGCACCACGCAGGACGGCGCCCGGCAGAGCAGCCGGCGGGCCGAAACAGAGGGAGAAACAACAGATGGCCAGCAAGGCTGAGAAGATCGTCGCCGGTCTCGGCGGCATCGACAACATCGAAGAGGTCGAAGGCTGCATCACCCGCCTGCGCACCGAGGTCAAGGACGCCTCCCTCGTCGACGAGGCCGCGCTGAAGGCCGCCGGCGCCCACGGCGTCGTCAAGATGGGCACCGCGATCCAGGTCGTCATCGGCACCGACGCCGACCCGATCGCCGCCGACATCGAGGACATGATGTGAACTGAGCCCACCAGGCTCACCCCCCGGCCCGCCGACCCACCAGGACGGCGGGCCGGGCCGTTCGACCGGCCACCCCCACCAAGCGACTACGCTCGGTGCCTATGTCACGCATCGACGGCCGCACCCCCGAACAGCTCCGCCCCATCACCATCGAACGGGGCTGGAGCAAGCACGCCGAAGGCTCCGTCCTCATCTCCTACGGCGACACCAAGGTGCTGTGCACCGCCAGCGTCACCGAAGGCGTCCCGCGCTGGCGCAAGGGCAGCGGCGAAGGCTGGGTCACCGCCGAATACTCCATGCTCCCCCGCGCCACCAACACCCGCGGCGACCGCGAAGCCGTCAAGGGCCGCATCGGCGGACGCACCCACGAGATCAGCCGCCTCATCGGCCGCTCCCTCCGCGCCGTCATCGACCACCGCGCCCTCGCCGAGAACACCATCGTCCTCGACTGCGACGTCCTCCAGGCCGACGGCGGCACCCGCACCGCCGCCATCACCGGCGCCTACGTCGCCCTCGTCGACGCCGTCTCCTGGGCCCGCGACAAGAAGATCCTCCGCGCCAAGGGCCAGCCCATCACCGGCGGCGTCAGCGCCGTCAGCGTCGGCATCATCGACGGCACCCCCATGCTCGACCTCCAGTACGAGGAGGACGTCCGCGCCGAGACCGACATGAACATCGTCTGCACCTCCGACGGCCGCTTCGTCGAGGTCCAGGGCACCGCCGAAGGCGCCCCCTTCGACCGCGCCCTCCTCGACCGCCTCCTCGACCTCGGCACCCTCGGCTGCGCCGAACTCGACGAGATCCAGCGCAAGGCCCTCGAAGGCTGACACCCCCTCTACCCCCGCGGCCGGCCCGCCAACCCGCCCCACCTGGGGCCGTTTACAGGCCGGGCCCGCAGCCCGTACGGTTCCCGCAGCACCCCGTTGCGGGAACCGCGGGCACCCCCACGCGCGTCACTCCCCATCGGAACCCGCGCCCCGAGGAGGACTTGATGCCCGACAGCATCACCCGCGCCGGCATCACCCGTCCCGCCACCCTCGCCGTGGCCGCACTCATCGCCGTCCTCCCGCTCAGCGTCGTCAGCTGCTCCGCCGTCCAGAAGGCCATCGACTGCGGCAACACCGCCATCACCGTCTCCAACGACGTCAACGACGTCGTCACCACCTTCAACAACGCGAGCAACGACGCCACGGCCGCCGGGCAGGCCCTCCAGAAGCTCAAGAACGACCTCGACCAGCTCGGCAAGAACTCCTCCAACACCGACGTCGCCAAGGCCGTCACCGACCTCAACACCCAGGTCCAGAACATCCAGCAGGCGGTCAACAACAAGCAGGCCCCCGACCTCAAGCCGCTCGGCGACGCCGCCGGCAACCTCGCCAAGGTCTGCACCGGCTGACGTCCGGTTAGGGTGGGTTCATGACCACCCGACTCATCCTCGCCACCCGCAACCGGCACAAGGTCGCCGAACTCCGCGCCATCCTCGGCGACGCCGGCCTGGACGTCGAACTGGTCGGCGCCGACGCCTACCCCGAGATCCCGGACGTCCCCGAGACCGGCGTCACCTTCGCCGAGAACGCCCTCCTCAAGGCCCACGCCCTCGCCGGGGCCACCGGCCTGCCCGCCGTCGCCGACGACTCCGGCCTCTGCGTCGACGTCCTCAACGGCGCCCCCGGCATCTTCTCCGCCCGCTGGGCCGGCAAGCACGGCGACGACCGCGCCAACCTCGACCTGCTCCTCGCCCAGCTCTCCGACATCGGCCCCGAGCACCGCGGCGCCCACTTCGCCTGCGCCGCCGCCCTCGCCCTCCCCGACGGCACCGAGCGCGTCGTCGAGGGCCGCCTCCCCGGCACCCTCCGCACCACCCCGGCCGGCGACGGCGGCTTCGGCTACGACCCGATCCTGGAGCCGCTGGGCGAGACCCGCACCTGCGCCGAGATGACGGCGGACGAGAAGAACGCCATCAGCCACCGCGGCCAGGCCTTCCGCGCCCTCGCGCCGGTGGTCCGGGAGCTGCTCGGCTGACGGGCCGTGGAAACGGCGAAGGCCCGCCCGGAGATCATCTCCGGGCGGGCCTTCGATTTAAAGGCTAGTGCGGCCTGAGGGACTCGAACCCTCACGGGATTTCTCCCACTGGATCCTAAGTCCAGCGCGACTGCCAGCTCCGCCAAGGCCGCATGGCCTCTAGTCTAGGGGGTTACCCGGGGTGGGGACACCGCCATTTCCGGGCGTGGTGCCCCCCTGGATGCAATCCGCGATGGACCCTGTGCGCTTGTTCTTGTTGCGTCCGCAGTAGGTGGGGGTGACGGCATGGCAGTTCGGACAGAGCAGCCGCAGGTTGCTCGGCCGGTTGTCCAACCAGTCGCCGCTGATATGGTCGACCTCAAGGGTGAGTGGGAGGCCCTGCCACTCGGGCCCGGTACCGCAGCCCTCACACAGCTCGGGCCGCCCGAGCTCGGTTAGGGCCCGGCGGATTCGCGCGCCCGGCAGTCGCTTGGCGTTCGAGGGCCGCTGGACGAGAAGCTGCTCTGGCGGAAACTTGCTGGGGACCCGCTTGCCTCGATTGTGGGCCTGCCCGGTGAAATGTGATGTGTCGATGCCGAACTCCTTGATCCGGCGGCCGATGTGGGTCTGGGTGCCACCAGCTGGGCGTAGGCCGAGGTAGCGGACCACTCCAGCCACGCTGTACGAGGCCGAAACCGCCTCCTCCAAGAGCTCGCGCGTGTAGACGATTCCGGCCGGGCGGAAGTGCGACGTGTCGATTGCGTACTCCGTCAGCTTGCGCCGCAGGTACGTCCGGCTCTCTTGGTTTGGCTCTCGGTTGAGTGAGAGCAACATCTCGTCGAGCGAGGTGGCTGCCGGTGCAGCGTTGCCGAGCAGCTCGCGCGTGTACTTGGTGACCGTCATGGTCGTCCCCCTTCGGGCTGGTGTGCGCCCGTCCCCCGTGGATGCGAACGACCGTCATGCCGGTCGGTTACGGCCTCACTGCCAGTACTTCGGGTTCTCGCGGCGGTGGTGGTGAGGAGGAGGTCGCCGGCAGCCGGGGGAGTGGCTGCCGGAATCGGCCGTTCGGTCGCCGGGCTCGGGGAATTGATGGCCGATTGGTACAGACCTATTGACCTATGTGGTTCAGACCACATAGCTTCGGCGCCAATCTGCTTCCCCACGTGCGTGCTCCCCCACAGGCACGCGCCGACACTCTCTCCCGGAGGACCGAGTGTTGATCCGATCCACGGCGGAGCGGCGTCCCACCGCCGCCCGTCACTCCAAGAGCCCGGCCGCACGGGCGGGTCTGGCCTCGCTGGCGGCGGCCGGTCTGGCCGGCCTGCTGGTGGCGACGCTGGGCGCGGCGCCCTCGCAGGCGTCCGCGACCGTCGACAACGCGGCCTGCCGCCCGGACGGCATGTACCAGACTCCCGGGGTGGACGTCCCGTACTGCAGCGTCTACGACACCGCGGGCCGCGAGAAGATGGGCGCGGACCACCAGCGCCGCATCATCGGCTACTTCACCGGCTGGCGCACCGGCAAGGACGGCACCCGGCCGTACCTGGTGAGCGACGTCCCCTGGGACAAGGTCACCCACCTGAACTACGCGTTCGGGCACGTCGGCGGCGACAACAAGATCTCCGTCGGCACCGACGGCGACAAGAACGAGGCCACCGGGATCTCCTTCCCGGGTGTGCCCGGTGCCGAGCTGGACCCGTCGCTGCCCTACAAGGGGCACTTCAACCTGCTGACGAAGTTCAAGAAGCAGTACCCGAACGTCAAGACCATGATCTCGGTGGGCGGTTGGACCGAGACCGGCGGGTACTTCGGTGACGACGGCAAGCGGGTCGACTCCGGCGGCTTCTACTCGATGACCGTCAACCCGGACGGCAGCGTCAACCAGGCGGGCATCGACACCTTCGCCGCCTCGGCGGTCGACTTCGTCAAGAAGTACGGCTTCAACGGCGTCGACATCGACTACGAGTACCCGACCTCGATGAAGGACGCGGGCAACCCGCTGGACTGGCAGCTGGCCAACGCCAAGCGCGGTTCGCTGGCCAAGGGGTACGCGGCGCTGATGAAGACGCTGCGGGAGAAGCTGGACCGGGCGGGCGCCGCCGACGGCAGGCACTACCTGCTCTCGGTCGCGGCCCCGTCGTCCGGCTACCTGCTGCGCGGCATGGAGACCTTCCAGGTGGCGCAGTACCTGGACTACGTCAACATCATGTCGTACGACCTGCACGGCGCCTGGAACAAGTACGTCGGCCCGAACGCCTCGCTGTTCGACGACGGCAAGGACGGCGAGCTGGCGGCGGCCAACGTGTACGGCACCGGCCAGTACGGCGGGATCGGGTACCTGAACGCGGACTGGTCGTACCACTACTTCCGCGGGGCGATGCCGGGCGGCCGGATCAACGTCGGCCTGCCGTACTACACCCGCGGGTTCAAGAACGTGACGGGCGGCACCAACGGCCTCTGGGGCACCGCGTCGGCGACCACCTGCCCGGTGGGCTCGGGTCTGACGGCGTGCGGTGACGGCGCGGTCGGCATCGACAACATCTGGAACGACAAGGACGACGCGGGCAAGGAGTCCCCGGCCGGCTCGAACCCGATGTGGCACGCGAAGAACCTGGAGAAGGGCATCGTGCCCGACTACCTCTCCGCGTACGGCGTGACCGACACCGCGCTGCAGGGCACGTACACCCGCAACTACAGCTCCGCCCTGGTGGCGCCGTGGCTGTGGAACGACACCAAGAAGGTCTTCCTCTCCACCGAGGACGAGCAGTCGGTGGGCGCCAAGGCGGACTACATCGTCAACCAGGGTGCCGGCGGCGCGATGATCTGGGAGCTCGCGGGCGACTACAAGTGGGACGCGGCCGCCAACGGCGGCAAGGGCCAGTACGTGCCGGGCTCGACGCTGACCTCGCTGATGTACGACAAGTTCAAGGCGGCCTCGCCGTACGGTGCGGTCCGTTCGACGACCGCGCTGCCGCAGCAGACCCTGCCGGTCGACGTGTCGTTCACCAACTTCGCGCTGGGCGACTCGAACTACCCGATCAACCCGAAGATCCACATCGTCAACAACTCGACGGTGACCCTGCCGGGCGGCACCGAGTTCCAGTTCGACTACAGCAACTCGGCTCCGGGCAACGCGAAGGACCAGTCCGGCTTCGGGCTGACCGTCATCAGGCAGGACAATCCCGGTCCGGGCAACGTGGGCGGTCTCAAGGGCACCTACAACCGGGTGTCGGTGAAGCTGCCGGGCTGGCAGTCGCTGGCGCCGGGCGCGTCGGTCGACCTGGACTTCGTCTACTACCTGCCGGTGTCGACGCCGTCGAACTGGACGGTGAACGTCGGTGGCACGCTGTACGGCCTGAAGGGCGACCTGAGCCGTGGCGCGGTGGACGGCGGCACGACGCCTCCGACCACGCCGCCCACGACGCCCCCGACGACGCCGCCCACGACTCCCCCCACGACCCCGCCGACCACCCCGGCCGGCTGCACGGGCGCTCCGGTCTGGGACGCGGGCACCACCTACGCGACCACCATCAAGGTGTCGTGGAAGGACCACTACTACCAGAACAAGTGGTGGACCAAGGGCGACGACCCCTCCGCGAGCGGTGCGTGGGGCGTCTGGAGTGACCTCGGGGCCTGCTGACGACGGCGGTCCACCGAGGTGAAGGACGGCGGTGGCGGTGCACCCGGTCGGGGGGTGCGCCGTCACCGCTGCGTTTTCGCGGAGCGCGCGGGGCTGCTGCCCGACGTCCGCCCGCAGCGCGGCGAAGAGCGCCGCACCCGGGGTGGGCGCGGCGCTCGCAGGCTCAGGCCGCCTCGACCTTGAGGTCGCGCAGCAGCTTGGCGACGTGGCCGGTGGCCTTGACGTTGTAGAGGGCGCGCTCGACCTTGCCCTGCTCGTCCACGATCACGGTGGAGCGGATCACGCCCTGGTAGGTGCGGCCGTAGTTCTGCTTCTCGCCGTAGGCGGCGTAGGCCTCCAGCACGGCGTGGTCCGGGTCGGAGAGCAGGGTGACCTTGAGGTCCTCGGCCTCGCGGAACCTGCCGAGCTTCTCCGGCTTGTCCGGGGAGATGCCGATGACGTCGTACCCGGCGCCGGCGAAGACCTCCAGGTTGTCGGTGAAGTCGCAGGCCTGCTTGGTGCAGCCCGGGGTGAGCGCGGCGGGGTAGAAGTAGACGATCACCTTGCGGCCGAGGTGGTCGGCCAGCGAGACCTGGTTGCCGTCCGCGTCGGACAGGGTGAAGGCGGGCGCGGTGTCGCCGGGCTGGAGGCGCTCAGTCACGGGGGACTCTCCTGGTGCGTGGGCGGGGTGGTCGTACCACGGCAAACTTACCTCCGATGGTGGGTGGGGCCGCGCGGCCGCTCTTGGCAACTGACAAACTGGGTCAGTCGCAACAGGACAACATCAGTGAATTGGGGTGGCCCGAGTGGGCGAGGCGAGCACGAAGGACCAGTCGGCGCGGACGACCGCCCAGATCGAGGCGGACATCGCGCGGACCCGCACCCAGCTGGCGGCGACCCTGGACGAGCTGGCCATGCGCGTGCACCCGAGCACCGTCTCCGCCCAGGTCAAGGCGAAGGCCGTGGCCGCCATGGAGGAGCGGGCCGGCCGGGCGTACGTGGCGGCCAGCGGGCTGGTGGAGAAGTTCGTGGACGAGAAGGGGCAGCCGCGCAAGGAGCGGGTCGTCCCGGTGGCGCTGGTCGGCGTCGGCCTGGTGCTGCTGGTCGCGTCGAGCCGCAAGCGCCGCAAGGACTGAGCGGGCGGGTTCCCGTGGGGCCGGGCGCCGGTGGGCGCCCGGCCCCTTCGCATGTCCGGCCCGTTCTCGTGCGCGGTCCCTTCTCGTGCCCGCGCCCGTCGCGCCCGGTCGGCCCGGACGCCCCGCCGCCCGGCCCCCGCCTGCCGCGGACCGGGCCAGCGTCACGCCGCGGGCCCGGGGGCGGTACCTTCGGGGTCGTGAGTACGAACGACGAACCGACCCCGCAGACCTTGTCGACCGAGCACGACTCGCCGCGTCACGACCGGCTGGGCGAGAAGCTGCCGATCAAGATGCTGCACGACCGCGTGCTGGTGAAGACCGAGGGCGGCGAGGGCGAGCGCCGCTCGACCGGCGGCATCCTCATCCCGGCGACCGCCGAGCTGTCCAAGCGCTGCGCCTGGGCGGAGGCCGTCGCGGTGGGCCAGAGCGTCCGCTCGGTGGAGCCGGGCGACCGCGTGCTGTACGACCCGGAGGACAAGCTGGAGGTCGAGGTCCGCGGCGCCAGCTACGTGCTGCTTCGCGAGCGCGACCTGCACGCCGTCGCGGCGATGCGCTTCGGCGACACGGAGGGCTCGACCGGGCTGTACCTCTGACCCGGGTACCTCTGACCCGTCTGCTGCCCCGGATTGTCGGTGGCGGGGGTTATGGTCCCGGCATGAGCAGCCGTGTGCCTTCGATCGGTGACGAACAGCGGCGGGCCCGGGCCGGCCGGCGGCACCTGCTGGCGCCGTCGGCCCGGGCGGAGCGCGTCGAGCAGGTGGCGGACGCGGTGGCCGGGCTGCACGCCACGGATGCCGCGACGGTCTACCTGTCGGCCTGTGCGCGGCTGGCCGGGCCGTCGGCGGCGGAGGTCGAGCGGGCGCTGTACGAGGACGTCTCGCTGGTGAAGCTGCTGTCGATGCGGCGGACGATCTTCGCCGTGACGGAGGAGTTCGCGCCGTTCGTGAGCGCGTCCACCGCGCGGGCGATCGCGGTCAAGGAGCGGGCGACGCTGCTGAAGCACCTGCGCGAGTTCGCCGAGGGGTGGGACGAGCCGCGGCTCGCCGAGACGGAGCGGGCGGTGCTGGCCGCGCTGGAGCGGCGCGGGGAGGCGACGACGAGCGAGCTCGGTGCGGACGTGCCGGCCCTGCGCGAGACGATGCTGATGTCGGCGGGGAAGCCGTACGAGGCGAAGCAGAGCGTGGGCAGCCGGCTGCTGCGGCTGCTGGCCTCGGACGGGCACGTGCGCCGGTGCCGGCCGCGCGGGTCGTGGCTGAGCAGCAGCTATCCGTGGGCGCCGGTGCCGCAGTGGCCGGACGTGCCGGTGCGGGAGGCCAAGGCGGAGGTGGTGCGGCGCTGGCTGGCGGCGTACGGGCCGGCCACGGTCGAGGACGTGAAGTGGTGGACCGGCTGGACGCTGGGGGACACCCGCAGGGCGCTGGCGGACGTGGGCGCGGTGGACGTGGTGCTGGCCGGGGGTGCGGCGGGTCTGGTGCTGCCGGGGGACGAGGAGCCGGTGGCGGAGCCGGAGCCGTGGGCGGCGTTGCTGCCTGCGTTGGATCCGACGGTGATGGGCTGGCGCGGGCGGGACTGGTACCTGCGGCCGGAGGACGTTCCGGCGCTGTTCGACCGGGCGGGGAACGCGGGGCCGACGGTGTGGTGGTGCGGCCGGGTGGTGGGCGGCTGGGCGCAGCGGGCGGACGGTGAGGTGGTCTGGCGGTTGTTCGCGGACGTCGGTGCTCAGGCGGAGGCGGAGGCGGCGGTCGCGGTGGAGGCGGCGCGGTTGTCGGGCTGGTTGGGGGAGGTGCGGGTGACGCCGCGGTTCCGGACGCCGTTGGAGCGCGAGTTGGTGGCCTGAGCCGCCGGTTCCAGCCGTCCAGGTGAGCCGCCCGCTCCCGCTCAGCGGGCGGGCGGGGTGGCCTGGTCGCCGACGGGCGGCGGGGGCGTCGTGGCGGCCGGTGCGGTGGGCCGGGCGGTGGTGGGCCGGCTGGTGGGGGTGGCCGGCGGTTCGGGGGTGGGGGTCGGCAGGGGCGGGAGGGTCGGCTGCGGGTTGGGGGCGGGCGGCTGGGTCTCGGTGGGCCGGCTGCTCGGGGTGGCGGGCTGCTGCGGTGCGGGGGTGACGGGGGCCGGGGCGCTGGGGCGCGTGGTGGGGGTGCCGGCCGTCGTCGGCGGTGTGGTGGCGGGCGTGGCCGGGGCGGTGGTGGTGGGGGTGCTCGGCTGGGTGTTGCCGCGGCTGGGCTGGAGGTCGAACTGGTGGACGTCGGTGCCTTCCAGGACGTCGGCCATGTAGGCGGTCCAGATCTGGGTGGGGAAGGCGCCGCCGTTGATCCGGGTGTAGCCGGCGGTGCCGGAGAGCGGTTCCTTGGCGTGGGTCTTCGGGTTCTCCCGGAAGAGTCCGACGGTGGTGGTGAGTTCGGGGGTGTAACCGGCGAACCAGGCGGACAGGTTGGAGTCGGTGGTGCCGGTCTTGCCGGCGGCGGGGCGGCCGAGTTCGAGGGCGGCGGCGCCGGTGCCGCGCGGGCTGACGACGTCGCGCAGGACGTCGGTGACGGCGTCGGCGGTGCCGCGGTCGACGGCGCTGGTGGGGACGTGGTCGGGCATCTTGGGGACGTCGATGGCGCCGCCGCTGTGGACGCGTTCGAGCTTGGTGACGGACCACGGGGTGTACGCCTGGCCGTGGTTGGCGAAGGCGGCATAGGCTCCGGCGAGGTTGAGCGCGCTCGGGGTGGCGGTGCCGAGGGTCATCGAGGTGTTGGCCGGGTCCATGCCCTTGACGTTGTCGGGGATGCCGAGCCGGATGGCGGTCTCGCGGACGTGGGCGAGTCCGGCGTCGACGCCCTCCTGGGCGTACACCGAGTTGACGGACTTCGTCATGGCGTAGCGCAGGGTGATGTTGCCGTAGTCGGTGTCGTCCTCGTTGGGCGGTGCGTAGGGGGTGGGGCCGCCGGTGACGGGGCGTTCGCTGGTGCCGTCGTAGCGGGTCTCGGTGGTGATCGGCAGGCCGTCGCCGCTGCTGCGGCCGGAGTTGAGGCCGGCGGCGAGGTCGATGGGCTTGAAGGTGGAGCCGATCTGGTTGTCCTGGCGGAGGGCGTCGTTGTAGGGCTGCTTGGCGTAGTCGGGGCCGCCGTAGACGGCGACGACGCGGCCGGTGCCGGGTTCGACGGAGGCGCCGGCGACGCGGACGTCGGTGTCGGTGGCGGGGCGCTTGGCGGGGTCGAGTTCCTCGGTGAGTTCCTGCTGGACGGCGCGGGTGAAGGCGTCCTGCTTGGCCTTGTCGAAGGTGGTGGTGATGCGCCAGCCGCCGGCCTTGAGGGTGGGGGTGTCGATGATGCCGGAGGAGACGAGGTAGTCGTCGGCGACGCCGACCAGGTAGCCGGCCTGGCCGCTGAGGCCGGTGGCGGGCTGGGGGTCGACGGGTTCGGGGAAGGTGATGGCGGCGCGGTCGGCGGTGGTGAGGAAGCCGAGCTGGACCATGCCGTCGAGGGCGTAGTTCCAGCGGGCGACGGCCTTCTCGCGGTTGGCGGGGGTGGCGGTCTTGACGTCGTAGAGGCTGGGGGCCTGGAGCAGGGCGGCGAGGTAGGCGCCCTGGGGGAGGGTGAGCTGGGAGACGTCGACGCCGTAGTAGGCGTGGGCGGCGCTCTGGATGCCGTAGGCGCCGCGGCCGAAGTAGCTGCTGTTGAGGTAGCCGGAGAGGATCTCGTCCTTGCCGCGCTGCTGGTCGACCTTGAGGGCGATGAAGAGTTCGCGGCCCTTGCGCTCGATGGTCTGGTCCTGGGTCAGGTAGTAGTTCTTGACGTACTGCTGGGTGATGGTGGAACCGCCCTGCATGCCCTTGCCGAGGAGGGTGTTCCAGCCGGCCCGGACCATGCCCTTCAGGTCGATGCCGCGGTTCTGGTAGAAGGTGCGGTCCTCGGCGGAGACGACGGCGTGCTGGAGGTCCGGGGGGATCTGGGTGATCGTCACGTCGGTGCGGTTGACGGCGCCGGTGCGGGCGATCTCGGTGGTGCCGTCGGCGTAGAGGTAGATGTTGTTCTGGGCGACCGCGTGGGCGTTGGGGTCGGGGACCGGGACGATGAGGTAGAGCACGGCGAAGGAGCCGACGGCCAGGAGCAGGACGGCGGTGAGTGCGCCGAGGGTGACCCGCCAGGTGGGCAGCAGCCGGCGCCAGAACGACTTGGCGCGGCGCGCTTCGCGACGGGCGGCCCGCTTGGCCTGGCGTCGGGTGCGGTGGTCTGCGCTCAAGGTCATGCCGCGATTATGTGCTATTTGATCCGCGATCAGGTGGTGGGAAAACCGCGTGCGGCTGCTGATCGTCGGCGGTACGGTGAAAGGTGCAAACCACATAGCGCACTCAGGTGAGCAGCTCCGCCCGCCCGGCCCGGTACCCCCGGGGTGGGGACGGTCGGAGCCGGTCCGGCGTGCGCGTGTGCTGCCGTGCGCACCTGTCTGCTCGTATTTGTCGACAAGGAGACAATATGCCGATCACTGTCCAGGCCGAGCCGCAGCTCGGGCCCCCTCCGGATCCCGGCGGCGCCGCCCGCCTCTACCTCGCGGTCGCCCGCGGCGCGTTCCGCCGGTACTCCACCTACCGGGCCGCCACCCTGGCCGGCGTCTTCACCAACACCGTGTTCGGCTTCATCCTGGCCTACACCTTCCTCGCCCTCTGGCAGGCCAGGCCCGGCCTCGGCGGCTACGACACCGCCCAGGCCGTCACCTACATCTGGATCAGCCAGGGCCTGCTGGTCGCCGTCGCGGTCTTCGGCGGCGGCTTCCAGGACGACCTCCAGGAGCGGTTCCGCAAGGGCGACATCGTGGTCGACCTCTACCGGCCGGTCGACTTCCAGGGCTGGTGGCTGGCCACCGACCTCGGCCGGGCCGCCTTCCAACTGCTCTCCCGCGGCGTGCTGCCGCTGGTGGCCGGCAGCCTCGTCTTCGACATCCGGCTGCCGCACGACCCGTCCGTCTGGGCCGCGTTCCTGCTCTCGGCCCTGCTCGCCGTGGTGGTCAGCTTCGGGCTGCGCTTCCTGGTCTCGCTCACCGGCTTCTGGCTGCAGGACGCGGAGGGGATCCGCTCGGTCATGGTGGTGGTGTCGATGTTCCTCTCCGGGATGCTGCTGCCGCTCGGCCTCTTCCCGGGGTGGCTCGGCGAGGTCGCCCCGGTGCTGCCCTGGGCCGCGCTGATCCAGATCCCCACGGACGTGCTGCTGGAGCGGCGCACCGGCGCGGGGCTGGTCGGCGTGCTCGGCCTCCAGGTGCTCTGGGCGGTCCTGCTGCTCGCGGCCGGGCGCGGCGTCCAGCTGCTGGCGACCCGCAAGGTGGTGGTCCAGGGTGGCTGACACCGTCCGCACCACGACCGCCACGACCGCCGCCGCCACCGCCGGCGTCCGCACCGACACCGACACCGACACCGGCATCGCCGTCCGCCCCGCGACGCTGCCCGCGAGGGCGTGGTGGGCGGTCCGGTCCTGGTGGCTGGTGGCCGCGATGTGGAACCGGTCCACCATGTCCTACCGGCTCTCCTTCGCGATGATGGCCCTGGCCAGCACCGTCATCACCTTCCTCGACTTCGTCGTCATCCTGGTGATGTTCCGGCACACCCGGGCCCTCGGCGGCTGGACCCTGCCCGAACTCGGCTTCCTGTACGGGACGTCGGCGTTCGCGCTGGGCAGCGCCAACCTGCTGGTCGGCACCGCCGACGCGCTCGGCGAGCGGATCCGCACCGGAAGCCTGGACACCATGCTGATCCGGCCCGCCCCGGCGCTGGCCCAGCTGTGCGCCGAGCGCTTCACCCTGCGCCGGCTCGGGCGGCCGCTGCAGGGCGCCGCGGTCCTGGTGTGGTCGCTCACCGCCGTCGACGTGCACTGGACCGCGGACCGGGTGCTGCTGGTGCCCGTCCTGCTGGTCTGCGGCGTCGTCATCTTCTCGGCGGCCTTCATCGGCGGCGCCACCGTGCAGTTCTGGTGGGGCGAGGCCGGTGAGCTGCAGAACGCGCTCACCTACGGCGGGGCCACCCTGCTGCAGTACCCGCCGACCATCTTCGCCAAGGAACTCGTGGCCGGCGTCGTCTTCGGCGTCCCGCTGGCCTTCGTCAACTGGCTGCCCGCCCTGCACATCCTCGGCCGGCCCGACCCGCTCGGCCTGCCCACCGCCTTCCAGTACGCCTCGCCCGTCGCCGCCGTGCTCTGCTGCGCCGCGGCCGGCCTCGCCTGGCGCGCCGGGCTGCGGGCCTACCGCGGCACCGGCAGCTGACCCCCACCCCCTCGGGAAACGGAAACCCCCATGGCACTGATCGAACTCGACGACGTCCGCCGCACCTTCACCGTCCGCGCCAAGGCCGGCCGGTTCAAGCGCGAGAAGCGCGAGGTGCGCGCGGTCGACGGCCTGACCTTCACGGTGGCGTCCGGCGAATGCGTCGGCTACATCGGCCCGAACGGCGCCGGCAAGTCCACCACCATCAAGATGCTCACCGGAATCCTGGTGCCCACCGGCGGGCGGCTGCGCGTCGCCGGCGTCGACCCGGCCCGGGAACGCGTCGCGCTGGCCCGCCGGATCGGCGTCGTCTTCGGCCAGCGCACCACCCTCTGGTGGGACCTCCCGCTGCGCGACTCCTACGAACTCGCCCGCCGGCTGTACCGCATCCCCGACCGGCGATATCGGGAGAACCTCTCACGCTGCGTCGAACTGCTGGACCTCGGCGGCCTGCTGGACACGCCGGTGCGGCAGCTCTCGCTCGGCCAGCGGATGCGCGGGGACCTCGCCGCGGCGCTGCTGCACGACCCGCAGGTGCTCTACCTGGACGAGCCCACCATCGGGCTGGACGTGGTGAGCAAGGGCCGGGTGCGCGACTTCCTGCGCGAGGTCAACCGCGAGCAGGGCACCACCGTGCTGCTCACCACGCACGACCTCACCGACATCGAGCAGCTCTGCGACCGGGTCATGGTGATCGACCACGGGCGGGTCGTCTACGACGGCGGGCTGGACGGGCTGCACGCGGCCGGGGAGAGCGAGCGGACCCTGGTGGTGGACCTCGCCGAGGCCCGGCCGCCGATCGAGGTGGCCGGTGCGCGGGTGGTGAAGGTCGAGGGCCCGCGGCAGTGGCTGGCCTTCCCGGCCCAGCAGAGCGCCGCCCCGATCGTGGCCGCCGTCGCCGACCGGTACCCGATGGTCGACCTCTCGGTACGCGAGCCCGCGATCGAGGACGTGATCGCCCGGATGTACGCGGAGGTCGCGATCGGCTGACCCTGCGGTGACCGCAGGGGGCGCGGATCACGGCGACAGGGGGCGGGCACGGGCGCGCGACGCTCGTGCACGCCCCCTGGCCGCCGTCCGCGCGGGTGGCGGGCGTAACCCGCGGAGCGCCGCCGAGTTGACCCTGCGTCGCCCGGCGGGTCCCGCCCGCCCGGCGCACGTTCGGCGGACCGCGTACCGGAGGGACAGCGCCCGATGACCGCACCCGATGTGACCGTGGTGATCGCGGTCCACAACGCCATGCCCTACCTGATCGCCTGCCTGGACTCGCTGGTCCGGCAGGCCGCCGGGCCGGTCCGCCCGGAGGTGATCGCGGTCGACGACGGCTCGGTCGACGGCGGGGGCGTCGTCCTCGACGGCTACGCCGCCCGGCACCCGGGCCTGTTCACCGTCCTGCACCAGCCCGCCTCCGGCGGCGCGGCCGCCCCCGCCAACCGGGGCCTGGCCCTCGCCCGGGGCCGGTACGTGCTCTTCCTCGGCGCCCGCGACTGGCTGGGCGCCGACGCGCTCGCCCGGATGGTCACGGCGGCCGACGACTGGGGGTCCGACGTCCTCGTCCCCCGGCGGATCGACGTGAACGGCCGGCCGGTGCCGTCCGGCGGCTTCGGCGCGTCGGCCGCCGCGGCCGGCTTCGCGGACTCCGCGCTGGCCGAAGCGCTCACCGGTCACGAGCTGTTCCGCCTCGACCTCGTCCGACGGCACGGGCTGGCGCGGGACGAGGAGCTGCAGGCCTGCTCGGCCCAGCTGTTCGCCCTGGCCGCCTGCCTGCACGCGCGCCGGGTCTCCGTCCTCGCCGGCCACGACCACCACCTGGTGCTGCGCGGGGACGACGACGGCGCCGCCCGCCCGGCCGCCGCCCTGGACCGGCTGCGCGGGGCCGCGGCGGCGCTCTCCGTGGCCGCCGAACTGGCCCCCGAGGGCGGCGGGCTGGACGCCATCCGGGCCCGGTACTTCGGCCGGGAGGTGTCCCGGCTGCTCCGGCGCGACTTCCTGCACCGCCCCGCCAGGCTGCAGCACGAGCTCCTCGCCGGGGTGGCGGGCCTGGTCGGGCGGTTCGGCGCCCGCGAGGTATACCACCGGCTGCCGGTGCCCGACCGGCTGCGGCTCGAACTCGCCGCCACCGGCCGGACGGACGCCCTGCGCGACCTGATCCGCTACGAGGCCGCGCACGGCGGCCCGCCGGTGCATGCGGAAGGCCGCCGCCGCTACGCGCGCTACCCGGCCTTCCGGGACCCCGGCCTCGGCCTCGCCGACGACCTGTTCCTGCTCGACGAGGCACCCGAGCCCCCGGCGGCCGCGCCGCCCGCCCGCGTCCGGCGGCTGTGGCGCGGCGCGGTGCCCGCCCGGGCGCGCCGCCGGCTGTCCCCGTTGGTCGGGGCGTTGCGCGCGGCGGGCACCCGCCGGTAGGCGCGCGCAGGGCGGACGGGCGGCGCGTGTTGAGGGGCGCGCCGTCCGCTCGCGCCGGGCAACGGGCAGACTGGCGGAGTGAGCGACGAAGCCTTCAGCGGGACCGGCCCCGGAGTCCGGTTCACCGCGGCCGACGAGGAGAAGCGACGCGGCGTCCGCCGGATGAAGACCATCGCGACCGGCCTGCTGGCCTTCGCGACGCTGGTCTTCGCCCTGGCCACCTGGGCGAAGGCGGCCGGCGCCGGCGCCTGGGCGGGCTACGTGGCGGCCGCCGCGGAGGCGGGCATGGTCGGCGCCCTCGCCGACTGGTTCGCGGTGACCGCGCTGTTCCGGCGCCCGTTCGGCCTGCCGATCCCGCACACCGCGATCATTCCGACCAAGAAGGACGTCTTCGGCCGGTCGCTCGGCGACTTCGTCGGCGACAACTTCCTCTCCGGCCACGTGGTGCGCAGCCGGCTCGCCGCGCTCGGCATCGCCCGCCGGCTGGGCGAGTGGCTGGCCGCCCCCGGCAGCGCCGAGCGGGTCACCAGGGAGGCCTCGGCCGCGCTGCGCGGAGTCCTCGCCGTGCTGCGCGACGACGACGTGCAGGCGGTCGTCGGCGAGGCGGTGACCCGGCGGGCCGCCGCCACCTCGGTGGCCGAGCCGATGGGCCGGATGCTCGGCAAGGTGGTCGCCGACGGCGGTCACCACGGCGTGGTCGACCTGGTCGCCGTCCGGGCGCACGACTGGCTGGCCGAGAACCACGAGGACGTGGTCCGGAAGGTCACCCAGAAGACCCCCGGCTGGACGCCCAAGTTCATCGACCACCAGGTCGGCGAGCGGGTCTACAAGGAGCTGATGCGGTTCGTCACCGACATCCGCGACGACCCCGAGCACCCGGCCCGCGGCGCCGTCGACAACTTCCTCGCCGACTTCGCCACCGAGCTGCAGACCGATCCGGAGACCATCGCCCGGGTCGAGCGGGCCAAGGTCGAGCTGCTCGCCCGGCACGAGGTGCAGGACCTGATCGCCTCCACCTGGGCCGCGGTCCGCACCCTGGTGCTGAACGCCGCCGAGGACGAGGACAGCGAGCTGCGCCGGCGCATCCGCGAGGGCGTGCGGGACTTCGGCACGCGCCTGGCGACCGACCGGAAGCTGCAGGCCAAGGTGGACGGCTGGCTCCAGGACGCCGCCCAGTACCTGGTCGACACCTACCGGGCGGAGATCACCTCGCTGATCTCCGAGACGGTGGCCGGCTGGGACGCCGACGACGCCTCCCGCAAGATCGAGGCCAACGTGGGCCGCGACCTCCAGTTCATCCGGATCAACGGCACCGTCGTCGGCGCCATGGCGGGCCTGCTGATCCACAGCGTGGCGGTCGCACTCGGAGGTTAGCCGGGTGTGCTTATCCTGGCGGAGACTGCTCGATACGCGCGTAGAAGCGGGCGGCGCTAGAGCGCTGCGCAGCGAAGCGCGGCGCGGCGAAGAGCGAAGACAGAGAAGAAGGGCACCACCGTGGTCCAGCCGGACGGAAGTCGGATCGGAAACCCCAGCAGCCAGGCCGCCGGCCGTGGCATCGAGGCGTTCATCGCCGGGATGCCCAAGGCCGAGCTGCACGTCCACCACGTCGGATCGGCCTCGCCGCGCGTGGTCGCCGAGCTCGCCGCCCGCCACCGCGGCAAGTCCAAGGTGCCGGTCGACCCGGCGGCCCTCGCCGAGTACTTCACCTTCACGGACTTCGCCCACTTCATCGAGGTCTACCTCAGCGTCGTCGACCTGATCCGCGACGCCGAGGACGTCCGCGCCCTCACCTACGGCGTCGCCGAGGACATGGCCCGGCAGAACATCCGCTACGCCGAGCTGACCGTCACCCCGTACTCCTCGGTCAGCCGGGGCATCCCCGACGTCGCCTTCATGGAGGCCATCGAGGACGCCCGGCTGAGCGCCGAGAAGGACCTTGGCGTGGTGCTCCGCTGGTGCTTCGACATCCCGGGCGAGGCCGGCCTGGCCGCCGCCGAGGAGACCGCCCGGCTCGCCGTCGACCTGGCCCCCGAGGGCCTGGTCAGCTTCGGCCTCGGCGGTCCGGAGATCGGCGTGCCGCGCCCGCAGTTCAAGCCGTACTTCGACCGGGCGCGCGCGGTCGGCCTGCGCAGCGTCCCGCACGCCGGCGAGACCACCGGCCCGGAGACGGTCTGGGACGCCCTGCGGGTGCTCGGCGCCGAGCGGATCGGCCACGGCACCCAGGCGGTGAAGGACCCGGCCCTGCTGGACCACCTCGGCGAGCACCGGATCGCGCTGGAGGTCTGCCCGACCTCGAACATCGCCACCCGGGCGGTGGCGCGGATCGAGGACCACCCGATCAAGCAGATGGTGGACGCCGGGCTGCTGGTCACCGTCAACAGCGACGACCCGCCGATGTTCGGCACCGACCTCAACACCGAGTACGCGGTGGCGGCCCGGCTGCTCGGCCTCGACGAGACGGGCGTCGCCGCGCTGGCCCGCAACGCCGTGGAGGCGTCCTTCCTGGACCCGGCCGGCAAGGCCCGGATCGTCGGCGAGATCAACTCCTACCTCGCCGGATGGCACGCGGACCGCGGCTGACCTGCGCCTTCCACCCGCCGGACGAGTGCCGGCCACCCGCCCCGCCGGTCCGACCGGCGGGGGCGGCGTCGTGTGCGGCGCCAGCCCGCTGGAGGGTGGTGCCAAATTGGCTTCACATGGCGCCATGGCGTGTGCCATGCTGAGGGCATGGACCTCACGCCGTACGTCGACAGCCTCCGGAACGAGCTCGCGGTGGCGGCGGGCGCGGGCGGAGAGGAAGCCCGCGCCCTGGCCGGGCGCCTGACCCGCCCGCTGGAGTCGGCCGCCCGGCTCGCCCTGCTCGATGCGCTCTCCGCCGCCATGGACGAGGTCACCCGGGAGCTGGCGCCGGGTTCGGTGGACGTCCGGCTCCGCGGCCTCGATCCGGAGTTCGTGGTGACGGCGCCGTCCTCGGGGCCGCCTGATGGCTTAGTGGTGTCATCGATGGTGCCAGGGGTGGCGCCGGTCGTGGCGCCGGATTCCGAGGACGGCAATACCGCCCGGATCAACTTCCGGCTCCCCGCCCAGCTCAAGACGAGGGTGGAGGAGGCCGCCGGGCACGAGGGCCTCTCGGCCAACGGCTGGCTGGTCCGCGCGGTGGCCGGCGCCCTGGAGCCGGGCGCGGTGCCCCCGCGTCCTGCCGGGCGGGACCCGCTTGCCGTACCCGACCGCCCGCCGCCGCGATCCGGTGGTGGCAGGCGGGCCCCCGAGGCGCAGCTCCGGCTGCACTTCGCCGGCCCGGCCGAACTCGCCGCAGCGGCCGGTCTCTTCACCTACGCCACCCCCGACGAGGGAGCGCTCACCCTCTCCATCCCCGGCGACAGTGCGGTCATCACGGTCAAGATCGTGCTGGACGTCCTGGAGAACGCCGGTGTCCGGGCCGAGTCGCTGACCGTGCACGCGGCCGACGAGGACGGAGCCTCCCCTGCCCGGAGCGGGCGGGCGGCCCGGTGAGCAGCCCGTTGCCCGCCTGGCTCCAGCTCCTCGTGGGCCGGTCAGTGCGGCAGTCGCAGTGCGAGGCCGTCGAGGACGACCTCCAGGCCGTAGAAGAACTTGGAATCGCGGATCTCGGCGGGGTCGGTGGCCGCGGCCGTGGCGGCCGCCGCGGCGTAGGACTCGGCCAGCACGGCATGGCCGGCCGCGGCCTCCTGGGCGGCGGGCATCAGCCGGGCGATGAAGGCGGCTTCGGTCTCGCCGGAGCGGGCGACGGTGGTGAGCCAGGCCGCCTCGCTGGTGCTAATGCCGATCACGAAGGTCAGCACGGTGTCGATCGCCCGGCTCGGCTCGGGGAAGCCGAAGGACGTGAAGAGGGCGGCGAGCCGCTCCGAGAAGGACATCAGGTTGGGGCCGAGGTAGGCGAGGCCCGCCGTGCCGAGGACCGAGGCCAGCCACGGGTGGTTGAGCGTGGTGGTGCGGAAGGACTGCGCGGCCCGGGTGGTGGCGGCGCGCCAGTCGGCGCTGTCGGCGGCCGGGAGGTCGATCTCGCCGAAGACCTCGTCCACGGCGAGCTCCATCAGCTCGTCCTTGGTGGCCACGTGCCGGTAGAGGGAAGTGGCGCCGGCATTGAGGCGGGCGCCGAGCTTGCGCATGGAGAGCGCGTCGACGCCGTCGGCGTCGAGCATCGCGATCGCCTCGCGGACGATCGCCTCGCGGCTGAGCGCGGGCTGCTCGGGTTCGCGCTGGCGGCGGGCCCAGACGGACGGGATCGGGTGCGCCTTGCTGGCCATCGGAACTCCCTCGGTCACTGACTGAATCACCCATCATTTTGGGGTGCGTACACCGTGCGCGCCCAGCGTACATAACGCGACTCTTGCGCACACTGTTCCGTGCTGCGTACAGTGTGCGCATCGACGGAGCATCGTTCGCAAGTCGGAGGGGAAAGACTCATGGAAGCCCGCAACCCACGCCGCTGGTGGATCCTCATCGTGCTGTGCCTCAGCTCGATGGTCCTGGTGATCGACAGCATGGCGCTGACCGTGGCGGTGCCGTCGATGACGGCGGATCTGAAGGCGACCGCGCAGGACACGCAGTGGATCCTCGACTCCTACATCCTGGTGTTCGCCGGGCTGCTGCTGACCTCGGGCAGTCTCGGTGACCGGTTCGGCCGCCGGAAGATCATGATCATCGGTCTGTTGCTCTTCGGGGCGGCGTCACTGGCCGCGACCTACTGCACCAACCCCGGCGAGGTCATCGCCTCCCGGGTCGCGATGGGGATCGGCGGCGCGCTGATCATGCCCTCCACGCTGTCGATCCTGATCGTCGTCTTCGACGAGGACGAGCGCGGAAAGGCGATGGCGGCCTGGGGCTCGGTGTCCATGCTCGGCCTGGTCGGCAGCCCGGTGCTCGGCGGTGTGCTGATCGACCACTTCTCCTGGCACTCGATCTTCTATCTGAACGTGCCGGTCGCGGTGCTGGCGATCGTCGCCGCGTTGGTCCTGATGCCGGAGTCCAAGGGCCAGTGGCAGAAGCCGGACCCGCTGGGCGCGGTGCTGTCGGTGGTCGGGATGACCGCCCTGATCTGGTGGATCATCGAGATCCCGAAGCACGGCGCCTTCGGGGGCGACTCGCTGGTCACCCTCGCGGTCGCGGTCGTCGCGCTCGGCGGGTTCGTGATCTGGGAGAACGTGACGGCCGAGCCGATGGTCCCGCTGGCCCTGTTCAAGAAGCGCAACTTCAGCGGTGGTTCGCTCTCGCTGACCCTGGTGCAGATCGGCAACGGCGGTCTGCTGCTGGTCCTGACCCAGTACCTGCAGTTCGTGCTGGACTACTCGCCGGTCAAGGCGGGCCTGGCCTTCGTGCCGCTGGCGGTGGCCGCACTGATCGGCAACGGCGCCGGCGCCGGCCTGACCGCGAAGATCGGCAACCGGCCGCTGGTGCTGGTCGGGATGGCGCTGATGGCGGGTGCGTTCGCGCTGCTCAGCACGGTCGATGCGGAGACCGGGTTCGCCGTCCCGGCGGTGGCGCTCGGCCTGCTGGGCCTCGGTGCCGGGTTCGCGATGCCGGCCGCGGTCGGCGCGCTGATGGGGGAGATCCCGCCGGAGAAGGCGGGCGTCGGCTCGGCCCTCAACGACACCATCCAGCAGGCGGGGACGGCGCTCGGCATCGCGATCCTCGGCTCGCTGCTGGCGAGCGGGTATGCGGACGAGATGCCGGCGGGCGCGTCGGAGCAGGCGAAGCAGTCGATCGTCGGGGCACTGGCGGAGGCGAACGGTGATGCGGGCCTGGTCCACGCGGCCCGCGAGGCGTTCACCTCGGCGATGAGCACGACGGTCACGGTGAGCGCGGTGGGTGTGGTTGCGGCGGCCCTGGTGGCGGCCGTGGTGATGCGGGACAAGAAGAAGGCGGTGGAGGAGAAGACGGAGGAGCCCCAGCTCGCCGCATGAGGATGAGGCGGGGAGAAGAGGAAGGCCGAAGGCCGGCACCCCGGAAGGGGTGCCGGCCTTCGGCCATTGCTGGCATCGACGTTCGGCGCAGTCACTGCACCAGGTGGTCGAACTCACCGGCCTTCGCACCGCGAATCCAGGCATCGAGCTTGACCCTGGTCGTAGTAACAACCTTGGACGGCTCATCCGATTCGCGAATGTGGATGAGCTCGCCGTCCTGGGCGAGCTCGACGCAGTTGGCCTGGTTGCCGCTGAAGGACGACTTCTGCCAGTTGAGAGCTTCTCGCATTGGCTGCCTTCCCTGGTGGAGCTTGTGCGTGCTCAGACGTCGAACTCCCCGTTGAGGATGCCGGCGAGGAGGTCGCGCCATTCGGCAGTGGTCAACCGGGCAACAGCGTCGGGCTGGAGGCTGCTGCGGAGGTAGACGACATCGGCGGTGATGGCTACCTCAGGACAGCTCGCACCATCCGAGCAGGCCTCCGGGCGTTTCCACTCAAGCGCTTCCATGTGCGGTCACCCTTCTGGCGAACGTGATGAGGTTGCTCGGCTCGATGATGTGGGGCTACCCAAGGTGTGCTGGTCTCAGGCGTCGAACTCGCCGTTCCGGATGCCGGCGAGCAGGTTGTGCCATTCGGTCTTGGTCAGCCGGGCGATAGCGTCGGGCTGGAGGCTGCTGCGGAGGAACACCGCACCCGGGGTTATGGCTACCTCGGGGCAGTTGTTGGCGTTGGCGCAGGCTTCTGGGCGTTTCCACTGAAGCGCTTCCATGCCTGGATCCCCTTTCTGGCGAACCTCTCGACGATGTGTGGGTACCCCGGCTGTGCTGGTTTCAGGCGTCGAACTCGCCGTTCCGGATGCCGGCGAGGAGGTCGTGCCATTCGGTCCTGGTCAGCCGGGCGATAGCGTCGGGTTGGAGGCTGCTCCGGAGGAACACCGCATCGGCGGTTATGGCTACCTCCGGGCAGTTGTTGCCGTCGCCACAGATGCTGGGCCTGTGCCATGCGAGCTTGTCCATGGAGTCCTCATAGGTCCTTCAGGATGCGGGAGATGAGATCGCAGGACTCCGACGGGCCGAGTGCGCGGTCTCGCATCGAACCGATGATGTTCCGGTAGTTCTCAAGCTGGTTCATCTCGGTCAGAAACGCGGGTGATCCTACGGAGTCCAGCTGCACGGTATCCAAGCGGGCTACCGGGCCGCGCGCATACATGACGGCCTGGCCTGCTCCCTTGAATCCACCGGCCCGGAACTCGATCACCCGTAGCGTGATGTTGGGCCGTTCGGCCAGCGCGAGCATGTGCTTCAGCTGCGCTCGGGCAACGCTCGGCCCGCCGAACTCCATTCGCAGCGCGGCCTCGTGCACGATCGCCTCGTACTCGAATGGGCTGCTCCGCGAGAGGACTTGCGATCGGCGCAACCGGTTCTCGACCCGCGCTTCGATGTTCAGCGGCCGGAGTGGCGGATAGACCTCTCGGAATATCTCCCGGGCCGTGTCCTCGGTCTGCATCAGGCCCGGGGCGTGGCAGATCTGGTAGGTCGAGAGACCGTGGGCATAGTGCTCGACCTCGGAGATGTCGAGGATGCCCGCTGGAACGAGCCCTCTGTGCTCCTCCCACCATCCCTTGGTTCTGTCGGCGGCCATGGCGGCGAGTGCGTCGACGTACGCGACGTCGCCCTCCTCGTACTCACCGGCAAGAGCGATCACACGGTCGGCGCTGATCGGGTAGGCGCCCTGCTCGATCAGTGTGATCTTGCTCCGGTCGACTCCGAGAACGGCAGCGGCCTCTCCTGCCTTGTGGCCGGCGGCATCTCGCATCTTTCGCAGCTCGACGCCGACCCGCTTGCGGCGTGCGGTTGGGGTAGGTGGCATCCGCCAAGCATCCACCTCCGGCCCGTGGCAGTTCAACCACGGACTGGCACATCTTCCATTGATCAGCTAGCAAATGTGCCATCACGTGCCCTACAGTCAGTGATGCAACGCTAACCGGATGGAGCGTCAGTAATGCCTGTTCTGCTGGTAGTTGGTACCGGCTGCCCAGGCGCCGCAGAGCACCCTCGGGGCTGGCTCACGGCGACATCCATTCCGGCACCCCACCTACACCGCAGGGAGAATCCCCGTGTGTAACCGCAACCTCAACTCCCCCTCCCTCACCATCGCCCGCGGAGCCCTCCGGGACGCCATGGCCCGCAGCGGCTGGCGCCCCGACGCCATCGCGGACGCCGAACTCGCCCTCGCCGAACTGATCGTGAACGCCTGGCGGCACGGCCGGACGACCTCCCCCGTCGTCCTCTTCCTCATCCTCGACGGCACGCTCCGCGTCTCCGTCTGCGACGACAGCTCCGACTTCCCCGAGCAGCGCGACCCCTGCGCGCTCGCCGAGTCCGGGCGCGGACTCCAGCTGATCGCCGGCCTCACCCACCGCTGGGGCGCCGAACCGCAGAAGCGCGGCAAGACCGTCTGGTTCGAGCTGGACGCCGCCGCGTGAACGCCTCCCGCGCCGCGCTCGGACTCCTGATCCTCATCCTGCTGTCCGCCGTCGTCGGCGGCGTCTGCCAGGCCCGGACCGATTCCCTGCACCTGCCCGACCCGGAAGCCGACGAGCGGCCGAACGCTGCCTGACCGGTCCCTGCCTACCGCTGCTGTTGCGGCGGGACCTCCGAGGCAGCGGCCACGGCCGAGCCGGTCAGCGTCGCCAGCATCTCGCGGACGTTGGTCAGCTGGGCGGTGAGGCTGTCCCGGCGAAGCGTCAGTGCCGCCAGCTCGCGTTCGGATTCGCTGCGGATGAGGTCGGCCTTGGCGTTGGCATCGGCCACGATGTCCTCGGCCTGGCGCTGGGCCGTCTCGACGGTCCGGCGGGCGCGGCGCTCGGCGTCCGTGGCCAGCTTCTCAGCCTCCAGGCGCAGTTGCTCGGACCGGCTCTCGATCTCGGCCAGCCGGTTCTCGGCCTTGGCCTGCCGGGCCGCCAGGTCACGCTCGGACTGCTCACGCCGCAGGCCGAGCATGCTCTCGAACTCCGCCGCCGCGTTGGCCGCCATGGAGCGCGTCTCCTCGAAGAGGGCGTCCGCTTCATCGCGCTTGCTCTGGGCGTCCCGGTTGGCCTGGGCCTTGGCCGCCTCGGCCTCCCGCAGGACCGTCCGGACGTCCTCCTCCGCCCGCAGCCGGAGGGCGGCGATCTCGCGCTCGGTCTGCTCGCGCCGCTTGGCGAGGTTGAGTTCGAACTCCGTCGCGGCCTGCGCCGCCCTGGCACGGGTCTCCTCGAACAGCGCGTCCGCCTCCTCCCGCCGGCTCCGCGCGTACGCGTCGTCGGAGACGGAGGTGTCGCGCACGGTCGGGGTGTACGCGGGCGGCGGGTTCTCCAGCGACCAGGTGGCGGCGCGCAGCCGGCCCGCGACCTGGTCCGCGCCCGGCGGCCGCTGCGCGGGGTCCTTGGCCAGCAGGTCCAGCACGAGCCGGTCGACCTCCGGCGGGATCCCGGTCCGGACCGTGCTCGGCGGTTCCGGGACGACCGTGCCGTGCAGGTGCATCAACTGGAAGACGCCACCGCGGAAAGGGGGTTGGCCGGTGCACAGCTCGTAGAGCAGGCAGCCGAAGGCGTACAGGTCGGAGCGGGCGTCGAGCCCCTTGCCCTCGAACCGCTCCGGCGCCATGTAGGCCGGAGTGCCGATGATGGCGTGCGTGCTGGTCACGCCGTCGTCGGCGGTCTCGGTCCGGGCGATGCCGAAGTCCACCACCTTCACCGAACCGGAGGACAGCACCATCACGTTGGCGGGCTTGATGTCCCGGTGGACGACGCCGGCGCGGTGGGCCACGGCGAGCGCGTCGGCGATCTGCGCGGCCCAGGTGAGCGCACGGGCCAGCGGCGGGACCTCGTCGGCCAGGCTCGCGTTCAGCTGGACGCCGTCGAGCAGCTCCATGACCAGGTAGAACACCGGCCGGCCGGCGCTCCGGTGCTCGCCGAAGTCGTGCACCGTGACGATGTGCGCGTGGTTGAGCGCCCCGGCGGTCGCCACCTCACGGACGAAGCGGGCCACGTCCTTGGCCGTGTTCCCGCCCTGCTGCATGACCTTCACCGCGACGTGGCGCTGGATCCGGGCGTCGCGGGCCTTCCAGACCACGCCGAACGCGCCTTCGCCGATCGTCTCGATCAGCTCGTACCGGTCGTCCAGGACATCGCCCGCCTGCATTCCCGCCCCCTCGTCCGCCAACAGCGCCTCGCCGTGCACAACTTACCGCCGGCGGCCTGCTCGGACAGTGCGTCCGTGCGCAATCGGGGCCGGTGTGATCGGCGATCGGCCGACGGGTAACCTGCACCGGTCAACGGCACGTTGACAGCTGTTCATGCCACCTACCACGGGGACCAGCCACCACCATGTCCGCACCGCCGCCGCCCTACCAGAACCACCCGCCGCAGCAGCCGTACGGCTACGCGCCGCCCCCGCCGCCGTACGGCCAGCAGCCCCCGTACGCGCAGCCGCAGCCGCAGCCGCCGTACGCCCAGCCCCCGTACGGTGCCCAGCCGCAGCCCGCCTACGCCC
The DNA here is from genome assembly GCF_040643935.1 of Kitasatospora sp. NPDC047058. Taxonomy (NCBI): domain Bacteria; kingdom Bacillati; phylum Actinomycetota; class Actinomycetes; order Kitasatosporales; family Streptomycetaceae; genus Kitasatospora; species Kitasatospora sp. NPDC047058. The sequence continues at coordinate 48,764 of NZ_JBEYVJ010000012.1, forward strand.
AGCAGCCGCCGGCGCCGCAGCCGCAGCAGCCGGCCCGGCGCAGGAACCCGCTGCAGTCGGTCATCTCGATCGTGGTCGTCCTGGCGGTCTTCGGCGGCGTCGGCTGGTACGTGTGGAAGTACAACACCGACCCCAACGGCGGCAAGGCCAAGGCCAACGCCTCGCAGGCCGCGGAGGCCAGGGACAGGCTGTCGCACGACCCGAACATCGGGGACTGCGTCAAGATCCAGGACCCGCAGGGGGCGCCGGTGCCGACCATCGTCGACTGCAAGTCCGCGGAGGCCCAGTACAAGATGGCCGACCGGCTGTACGGCCCGGACAAGAGCTGCGGCTCGGCGTACGACTACGGCATCAAGGTCTCGCGCAGCAAGGGCGTCGACTACACGATGTGCTTCAAGAAGGTCTGACCCCCGGAACGACTCTGCCCTCCGGAAGCGTGCTTCCGGAGGGCAGCGGGAGGCCGGACCGGCTCAGCGCAGGCGCGACGAGGACAGGATCGACGCGAGGTGCGCGACGACCATGCCCCAGGTGATCACCGCGATCGCCGCGAGGGCGTACCGGGTCGGGGCGATGGTGCCGACCGCCGCGTCCGCCACCGCCGTGGCGAGCAGGACCAGCGAGGCCTCGATGCCGTTGGTGACCCGGTGGATCTTGAACACCGAGGCCAGCCGGCGCGCCGTGGCGATGCCCTGCGAACGCGGCTGGGTGGACTCCTCGTCGGCCGGCGCCAGCCCGCTGCGGGCCCGGGCGACGTCCACCAGGTCGGTCGACGCCTTCAGCAGCACCACGCCGAGCGCCGTCGCAAGCCCGACCGAGACCCACAGCTCGGACCCGCCGTGGGCGGCCCGCACACCCGCCCCGATCATCAGCGCCGCGTCGGCCAGGTACGCGCCGAGCCGGTCCACGTAGACGCCGGCCGTGCTGAACTGCCGCTTCCACCGGGCCACCTCGCCGTCGACGCAGTCGAACAGCAGGAAGCCCTGGAACAGGACGGCGGCGAGCACGGCACCCGTCAGCCCGGGGATCAGCAGCGCCGCCCCGGCGCCCACGCCGCACACCACCATCAGCCAGGTCAGGGTGTTCGGCGAGACGGACGTCCGGACCAGCTGCCGGGTCGTCCGCAGCGAGATCCGGCGCATGTACAGGCGGCCCGCCCAGTGCTCGCCGTTGCGGCTCTGCAGCTTGGCCTGCGGCTGGCAGACCTCCCGCAACTCGGCCAGGGCCGGAGCAGCCACCATCACGAATTCCTCCACCTGTCCTGCCGGACTCCGAAACGATCAGCACAGGCTACGACCCGCCGTGACCGTGCTCCGGGCCCGGGTCCCGGCTACGGTTCGGGCCCGCGGAAGGGCGGGCCGGGCGCCGGCTCAGACCAGGGCCACGCCCGGCACCGGCACGCTGCCCCGGTGCAGCCAGGCGCGCTCGGCGGCAGACCAGGCGGTGGTGGTCAGCAGGTAGACCCCGGCGGCCAGCGGCACCAGCGCGGCGAACAGCACCGTGCCGAACGACAGGTAGGGCAGGAACGCCAGCCCGGGCTGCCCGGGCTGTGCAGTGGGCTGGGCCGCCTGCGCGGCCTGCGCCCGGCGGGCCCGCCGGAAGCCGGCGTAGCCCACCGCGGCCAGACCCGCGTACAGCACCCCGAACACCACCCACTGCGCCGCGCCCTGCGCGCTGCCCACGTGCAGGCCGAGCGGGACGCCGAACAGGGTGTGGCCGAGCAGGTCGTTCGGGGTGGTGAACAGCCGGTACATCACCGAGAAGAACGGGATCTGCACCAGCATCGGCAGGCAGCCCGCGAACGGCGAGGCCTTCTCCTCCTTGTACAGCTCCGCGAGCGCGGCCTGCAGCTTCTCCGGCCGGCCCTTGTGCTTGCGGTTCAGCTCCGCGACCTTCGGCGCGAGCCGCGCCCGCGCCTTCTCGCCGCGCGCCGCGGCCCGGGCCAGCGGGTGCAGGGCGAGCCGGACGCAGACGGTGAACAGAACGATCGCCAGCGCCGTGGGCAGCACCTCGGCGAGGGCGGAGACGACGTCGTGGGCCAGGCCGACGGCCGGGTCGAGGAATGCGAAAAGCGACATGGTGGAGCGAGCCCTCCGGGGTCTCGGACGTGTGAGGTTCCAGACGGAGGGCGGCCGCGTACGACGGCTCCCGAGCGGAGCAGAGGCTCTCGAACGGGGAAAGGGGAAGGGGCGAGGTTACGCGGCCGCCGGGGCCGCACCCGGCGCCCTGGGGCGTCGCCTGCCCCTGGCGTCCGGATCACGTTGCGGGAGGAAGGCCGTCCGGAACGCATGCCGTCGCAGCGTCCCGTCCCGTATGGCGGCCGGTGCCCGTGCCCCGCGCAGCCGGGCGACGACCAGCGTCCCCGCCACCGCGCCGGCGAGCAGCACCACGGCCGCGGCGGCCGCCACCGAGGTCAGCGTCCCGCCCTCGGCGAGCACCTCCCCGGTCAGCACCCGGAGCAGCGCGAGCAGCATCGCGACGATTCCCATGCCGCAGCTCCTCTCCCGCTCCCGGACACCCGGCTCCCGGACGCCCGACTTTCGGACACCCGGCTCCCGGGCGTTGACGACGATCGTACGGCCTCCGGGGTCCGGACGCGGCAGGGTTGCCGGGTGACGTTCGCCGCGGACGCGGGCCGGTGATCGGACGCCGACGCACGATCCTTCCGGGTGCAGGGGAACGGCGGTGTCCGCGGCGTAGCCAAGCGTGCTACGCGGGGCTACCGTGGAAGGCATGAAGACGATTACCCAGCGGGAGTTCCGGAACAACTCCGCCGCGGTGATGGACGCGGTGGAGGCGGGCGAGACCTTCCACATCACCAGGAACGGGGTCGAGGTCGCGGAGCTGCGGCCGGTGGCGGCGCGGCGGCGGCTCACGGCCGAGGAACTGGTGGCCCGGCACGTGAAGCTGCCGCGGGTCGACTACCAGCAGATGCGCAAGGAGGCCGAGGAGTACTTCGGCCCGGAGGAGCTGGTCGGCGACGAGGGCGACGACCCGTTCGAGCGGCGGCGTGGCTGAGCGGCGCAGGGCGCCCCGGCGGCGGCCGGCCGGGGTGCTGGACACCTGCGTCTACATCGACCTGGCGCTGCTCAGCCCGGCCGACCTGCCGGCCGTGCCCGAGCTGACCGCGATCACCTTCGCCGAGCTGCAGCAGGGCGTCTCGATGGCGCGGGACCCGGCCAGCCGGGCGGCCCGGCTGGAGGTGCTGGGCGCGGCGATGGCCGACTTCGACCCGCTGCCGTTCGACGCGGCCGCCGCGGCGCGGTACGGCACGCTGGTCACGCTCACCATCGCAGCCGGGCGTCAGCCGCGGCCGCGGCGGATCGACCTGATGATCGCCGCGGTCGCCTCCGCGCACGGGCTGCCGCTCTACACGCGCAACGTCGCGGACTTCCGCGGGCTCGGCTCGGCGGTGGAGGTCATCGGGCTCTGACGGCCGCCGTCCCGGTCCGTTCGATCTCGTCGGCGAGGGCCGCGGCGGCCAGCAGGGACTCCCTGCGGCGGCGTGACCGCGTGGTCACGGTGCGCCGGGCTCCGTCCTCGGCCACGACGGCGTAGTGCGGCCGGCCGGTCAGTTCGAGGTACAGCCAGCGGGTGGCGTACTTCACCGCCAGCCCCAGCCCGAGCAGGGCCAGCACGGCGACGACCACGGCGGCGATGACGCCCACGGGGTCGCCGATCGCTCCGGTGCCCCGGCCGCCGCGCTTCCCGCCGCCCTTGCCGGTGCCGGGCTCGGGCTCCCCGGTGCCCAGCCCCCACTGCACCCGGATCCGGACCGGTTCGCCGTCCGGCCCGGTGACCTCGACGGAGTCGGCGTGCTTGATGCCGTCGCCGCGTGCCCAGGCCTTGCGCTGGAGCGCCATCGTCTTCCGGCCGAGCGCCGCCTCGAAGACCTCGGTGCGGCGTGCCAGCTCCGCGGCCTGCTCCCGCTCCAGCTCCAGCTGCGCCTCGCGCGCGGCTCGTCGTTCCCCCCAGGTACTCATCGGGTCATCGTACGAATGGGGTGTGGAGGTGGGAAGGCGAGCCGCGCGACGGGCCGTCAGTCGAGCCGGACGGTCGTTCCCGTGGCGGCGGAGGCGCGGGCGGCCTCCAGGACGGCGAGGGTGGCGACGGCGTCCTGCGGGTCGACCGGGGGCGGGGTGCCCGGGGTGGCCAGCGCGGCGGCGATGCCGGCGTAGAACGCGGGGTAGTCGCCCGGGTCGGTGGGGACCGGGACGGTGGACCCGTCGGTGCCGAGGGTGCCGTAGCGGCCGGGCTCGTCGGCGCCCCACGGCCGTCCGTCGCCCGGGCGGTGGCCGGCCCGCAGGTCGGCCTCCTGCGGGTCCATGCCGGTCTTCACGTAGCCCGCGGCGTCGCCGAGCACCCGGAGCCGGGGGCCGGTCAGCGGGGTGATGGCGCTGGTCCACAGGTGCGAGCGGGTGCCGGAGGCGTGGGTGAGGGCGAGGAAGGCGTCGTCGTCGACCACCGCGCCGTCGCGGCGGGCGTCGATCTCCGCGTACACCGTCTCGACCGGCCCGAACAGGGCGAGCGCCTGGTCGACCAGGTGGCTGCCCAGGTCGTACAGCGTGCCGCCGACCTCGGCCGGGTCCGCCAGCTCGCGCCAGCCGGCCTTGGGCTTGGGCCGGAACCGCTCGAACCGGGACTCGAATCGGTGCACCCGGCCGAGCGCGCCCTCGCGGACCAGCCGGGCGGCGGTGAGGAAGTCGCCGTCCCAGCGGCGGTTCTGGAAGACGGAGAGCAGCACGCCGCGGGACTCGGCCAGCTTGCAGAGCTCCAGCGCCTCGGCGGCCGTGGCGGCCAGCGGCTTGTCGACGACGGTCGCCAGCCCGGCGTCCAGCGCGGCCCGGGCGAGCGGGACGTGCGTCTTGTTGGGGGAGGCGATGACGACCAGGTCGAGCGCGTCCGGGTCGGCGAGCAGCTGCTGGGGGGTGTCGACGGCGCGGGTGCCGGGGTGCTCCCGGAGCAGCTGGGCGCGGCGGTCGGGGTTGGCAGTGACCACCGCGTCCAGCCGCAGGCCCGGGGTGGTGGCGATCAGCGGGGCGTGGAAGGCCGAGCCGGCCAGGCCGTAGCCGATCAGGCCGACCCGGAAGGGGCCGTCGTGCTGGGCGAGGGGGCGCGAGGAGGGGCTCATGCGCCCTACTCAATCACGGTGTGCCCGATTGGCCCGGGTTTCGGACGGCGGCGGGGGGAGCGGCCGCGGGGGCACCCGGGCAGGCCCGGCCCGGGTGCCCCGGGGTGTCAGCGGGCGTGGGCCCGGCGGCGGCGCTGGCGGTACAGGACGGCGACGGTGGCGCCGGCGAGGAGGAAGGCGGAACCGACCGAGGCGAGGATGCCCAGGGAGCGGTCCGAGCCGGTCTGGGCGAGCTGGTCGGGTGCCGCGGCCGTCGTCGCGGGGGCGGTGCCGGCGGTGCCCGGGGTGCCGGTGGTGCCCGCGGTGCCGGTGGGGGTCGGCACCGCGGGCGTGGGGGCGGTGGGCGTGGTGGGTGCGGCGGCCGGTGTGCCGGCGGCCGCGGGCACGGCTGCGGGGACGGCCGCCGTGGCCGGGGTGGGGGCTCCGGTGGTCGGGGCGGTGGGGTGGTCGTGGCCGCCGGTCGTGGTGGGCGTGGTGGCGCCGGTGGGCGTCGTGGCTCCGGTCGGCGCGGGGGAGCCGCCGGTGCCGGTGCCGGGGTTGGTGCCGCTGCCGTCGAAGACGACGTCCGAGCAGGAGTAGAACGCCTCCGGGCTGTCCGAACGCTGCCAGATGGCGTAGATCAGCTGGCGTCCGGTCCGCCCCGCCGGCACCTTGCCCGGCAGCACGTACGAGCCGTCCGCGAGCTGCGGGTCGGTGACCGTCAGGAAGGGCTGCGGCTCCAGGTCCGCCCAGGTCAGCGGCTTGGTGGGGGAGTAGCCCGGGTTGGTGATGAAGAGCTGGAAGGTGCCCTTGTGCGGGGCGGTGGCGCGGTAGCGGAAGGTGAAGTCGGCACCCGAGGTGAGGTTGGTGGCCGGCCAGTCGGCGCGCGGCAGGTCCAGGCCCCGGTAGGTGTCCGAGCCGGCGCTGCACAGCTTGCCGTCCGGGATCAGCTCGCGGTGGCGGCCGGCGGCGTCGCCGATCCGCAGGCTCATCCAGTCGTACAGCGCCGCGGTGCCGCCGGCCGCGACGGCCGCCTGGCAGGCCGCCGACTTCGGGTGCTCGGCGCCCTCCAGGTAGCAGCCCTCGACCCGGCTGAGCGGGTTCTGCATCGAACCGTGCGCGGCGGCCGGGGCGCCTGACAGTCCGACGGCGAGGCCGGCGGCGGTGAGGGTGAGGACGGCGGCGGGGAGACGGCGGTGGCGCACGGGCATGGCGGGGGACTCCTCCGAGGAGCGCGGTGAGGGTGGTGTGCGGCTCACGCTAGACCGCCGGGGAGGCCTTGCTGAGGTGTCATCAGTGCGGTTAGGGGCGGCTTAAGGAGGCGTTGAGGCGGAGGCGTCGGGCGGTCTCCGAGCAGTGCGGACGCGGTGCCCGGGAGGTGCCGGAGCTGTGCCCGGGCCACGGCCGGACCGCGGTCGGATCTCGGCCGGCGCGCGGCCGGGTGTCCCGTCCCGCAGGACGGGACATCGCTGTCCCCGGGCCGGGGGTGCGGATTAGGCTGTGCCCCGTTGGGGCAGCCAGTGGTACCCCCGGCGGTCCGGTGTCCCGAAGAGGGTCCGGCCGGTGGGAGGCGCAGCGGTGACGGCGGTGCGCCGCAGATTCGTACGACCATCGCACGACGTTGCGCGGGCAGGGCACTGCCCGGGCGGCACGTGGCAACACTTCGGGAGACACGCACGTGGCAGACCGCAAGCCCTTCGAGTCCTGGCTGACCGACATGGACGGCGTCCTCATCCACGAGGGCACGCCGATCCCCGGCGCGGAGGAGTTCCTGCGCCGGCTGCGGGAGTCCGGCAAGCCGTTCCTGGTGCTGACCAACAACTCCATCTACACCCCGCGCGACCTCAGCGCCCGGCTGGCCGGCATGGGCCTGGAGGTGCCGGAGGAGTGCATCTGGACCTCGGCCCTGGCCACCGCCAAGTTCCTCAAGGGCCAGCGCCCGAACGGCACCGCGTACGTGATCGGCGAGGCCGGCCTCACCACCGCGCTGTACCAGGCCGGCTACGTGCTGACCGACAACAACCCGGACTACGTCGTCCTCGGCGAGACCCGGACGTACAGCTTCGAGGCGCTCACCAAGGCGATCCGCCTGATCAACCAGGGCGCCCGATTCATCTGCACCAACCCGGACGAGACCGGCCCGTCCACCGAGGGCGTGCTGCCGGCCACCGGTTCGGTCGCGGCGCTGATCACCAAGGCGACCGGCGTCGAGCCGTACTTCGTCGGCAAGCCCAACCCGCTGATGATGCGCGAGGCGCTGAACACGGCGGGCGCCCACTCGGAGACCTCCGTCATGATCGGCGACCGGATGGACACCGACATCGTGGCGGGCATGGAGGCCGGCATGGAGACCATCCTGGTGCTCACCGGCCTCACCGCCGCCGCCGACGTGGAGCGTTTCCCCTACCGGCCGGGCCGGGTGGTCAACTCCGTCGCGGACCTGGTCG
>NZ_JBEYVJ010000013.1:0-55554 GCF_040643935.1 Kitasatospora sp. NPDC047058
GCGGGCCCCCCGCCCGCCCGGGGCGGCGGGCGCGGGGGGGGGCGGGGGGGGGGGGGCGCGGGCCGGGGCGCGGGGGCCCCGGGGGGCGCCCCCCGCCCCCCCCCCCCACGGGGGTGACCTCGACCAGGCCGGCCTCACCGAAGGTGAGCTTGCAGGTGTCGGCGCGGTAGGTGGAGACGGCGAGGGCGACCAGGCGGCCGGCGGAGGCGTACTGGGTGGTCATCACCAGCACCGGCGAGCCGGGCGGGCGCTCCAGCAGGGCGGCCTCCTCGGCCTCGGCGACACCGAGCTCGACGGAGCGGGCCTCGCCGTCGACCTCCAGGCGCTCCAGCTGGCGCAGCACCGACCGGGCCCGGTCGCTCTCGGCGCGGAAGCCCGGCAGGTGTGGCAGCGCGGAGGCGGGCACGTGCAGCGACTCGGTGGCCATGTTCTGGCCCTGGACCATCCGCACCCGGCGGACGGTGTGCACGGTGGCGCCCTCGGCGATGCCCAGGGCCTTGGCGAGCCGGGCGGAGGCCGGGGCGGTGGTGCAGTCGACCGTACGCCAGGCCTGGCTGCGCGCGGTACCGGGCCAGCCCTCCTCGTGCCGGCTGACCGGGACGCCGACCCGCGGGGCGGCGATCAGGGTGCCGATGCCACGGCGGCGGACCAGCCGGCCCTCCAGCTCCAGCTGGTCGAGCGCCTGGCGCAGGGTGGCCCGGGCCACGCCGAAGCGGGCGGCGAGCTCGCGCTCGTTGGGCAGGACCTGCCCGGTGGAGAACTCCGAGTCGATCGCCCGGAGCAGCACCGTGCGCAAGTGCCAGTACTTCGGCTCCGGCACCGACGTGAGCTGTCCTGTCGTTCCCACCGTGGCCTCCACCCTGTTCTGTCCGCCCTGCCGGAAGGAGGCGGATGCCGGCCCGCTGTCCGCTGTTGCGGCAGGTGGGAGAGCGGGCTTTTATCCGTCCTTCTTTATTAAAGGTCTTTGCAGTAAGTGACCCTAGGGGCTGCCTCCGGAGATGGTCAAGACCAATGGCGGGCCTCGGCGCTGTTGCCCCGCAGATTCATGCCGTGTTCACGACATCTCGACATTTCGGGATCCCAGTAGCACTCGCCGAGAAAACAACCGAGTGGGCCCTGACCTGGCCCGTTGCCGTGGAGTTGGTTGCCTCGTTGGGCTGGAACGAGTGGTGGCGACGGAGGGGCGGCAGATGACCACGACGGTGTTCTCGGATGAGGACCTGGAGGCTCTGCGGTCGTTCCCGGCGATCGGCAAGGATGAGCTGATCCGCTTCTTCACCCTCGCGCCGGCCGATGAGGCGTTCCTGCGGAAGTTCCTGCGTCCGCAGACGGTCCTGGGTGCTGCTGTGCAGCTGTGCACGTTTGCCGTGGCTGGGGTTCGTCCCGGATGAGGTGACTGCGGCTCCGCTGGCGGCGGTGGGCCGTGTGGCCTCTCAGCTCGGGTTGCCGGTCGAGGTTCTGCGTAGCTACGGGGTGCCACGGGAGCAGACGCGTACGGACCATCTCGGCAGGTGGCGAGGTATCTGGGCTGGCGGCCGGCGAAGGCGCTGGAGTACAAGGAACTGGAGGAGTTCTTGCTCGCGCGGGCGATGGAGCACGACTCGCCGTCGCTGTTGTTCCGGATGGGCTGCGAGTACCTGCGTTCGGCGCAGGTGATCCGGCCTGGTGTGGTCACGCTGCTGGAGAAGGTTGCCAGCGCCCGGCAGGCTGCCGAGGCGGAGACCCACGCGCGAGTGGCCCACCTGCTGACCGACGAGACCTGCCAGGGGCTGGACTCTCTGCTGGTGGTCGAGCCGAAGCTGTGCTCTACGCGGCTGCACTGGATGGTGACCGGGCCGGTGCAGGCGTCACCGAACAGCGTGAAGGACGAGGTCGAGAAGCTGCTGTTCCTGCGGAGGCTCGGCGCCGACGCCCTGGATCTGTCCGCGCTGCCTGCTGAGCGCCGTCGCTATCTGGCCCAGGTCGGCCGCCGCCTGACGGCGCAGGCGCTGGTCCGCAGGGAGCCGAACCGGCGTCATCCGATCCTGTTGACGCTGCTGGCGCAGTCTCCCTGGTCGTCGGCAAGCTGTCCGCGTCCTCCCGGCAGAACGCGCTCGCCGCAGCACTCAAGGAGTACGGGGCCATTCGTCGCACGATCTACGCGGCGAAATACCTGTCGGACGAGGGCTACCGGCGCAAGATCGCCCGACAGCTGAACCCGGGCGAGTCCCTCCACTCCCTTCGCCGCCAGCTCCACTACGCCCGCGAGGGCAAGGTCACCCGGCGCCAGCCCGACCAGCAGAACGAGCAGGCGTGGTGCCTGACTGTCGTGACGAACTCCGTGATCTGCTGGCACACCGAGTACATGGGCCTGGCCGTGGGCGAACTGCGCGCCGCCGGCCGCGAGGTGGACGCCGAGGTGCTGGCACACATCTCCCCGGCTCGCAGCTCGGCGGTGAACTACTACGGCTCGATCACCGTCGACTACGACCGCGAACTCGCCCAGCTCGACGAGAAGGGCCACCGCCCGCTGCGGACGGTGGCCAGCGACGAGCTCGGAGCCGGGCTGTAGCGGCGACCGGCCTCGGGACGCGTACCGTGGGCTCGCCCGCTCAACGGTGGCCAGTCCTCGGGGTACCGTCAACGAGTGCCGCCGGGCGCCCGAACCAGCGCGCGAGGGTCTCCCGCAGCTCCTCCGCCGCGGCGTCTACAGGTGTCGACGGGGCGCCGATCCACGCTGCGTGCCCGTCCGGACGGACGAGGATCGCGTGGGCGCGCTCCAGGGCGTGCGGGTGGGTATGGGCGGTGGTGACCCGGTCCGCCCAAGGACGGGCGGCTGCGGAGAGGGCGTGCGAGCCCGCCGCGCCGTTGAGCAGCAGTGCGCCGCCGGCCGACCGGGTCAGCAGCGCCGAAAGGCTGTCCTCGCCGTCCTGACCTAGCGAGATGTCCGGCACCATCCGTCCCGCCCACGGGTGCCCGGGGTCTCCGGAGGCGGGGTAACGGGTGCCGACAGCGGTGATCGCCTCGGCCAACGGCCCGGCCGTGTCCCCGGACTCGGCCAGCTCGGCGAGCAGATCGCGGACAGGTGCCAGGCGGTCGTCGTCCCCATTCGCCTGGGCGAGCACCGCCTGCGCGCGGGTGTTGCGGAGTAGGCGTTGGCCGGCCGCGTGGCGCTCGTCGTGGTAGGTGTCGAGCAGCGTGTCCGGCGCCTGCCCGCGCGCCACCAGGGCGAGCTTCCAGCCCAGGTTGACGGCGTCGTCGATCGCCGCGTTGACGCCGATGGCGCCGGCCGGGGGGTGGATGTGCGCGGCGTCCCCGGCGAGTAGTACCCGGCCCGTCCGGAACTGCTCGGCGAGCCGCGCCGCGTCCCCGAACCGGGTCAGCCACAGCGCCTCGGCGATCTCGGCCCGGTATCCCAGCGCGGCATCGATCGCGCGTTGGAAGGAGTCGAGCGGCACCGGCTCGTGCGGGGCTGCGGGCGGTGCCGGGTCAGCGGTGATGAGACGGACGTAGCCGGGGCGCGGGATCGCGAACACCGAGCGGCCGCCGGGCCCGGTGTTGGGGCCGAATGAAACGGCCGACGGGTCGGTGAGGACCACGTCCCCGAGCAGGGTGAACTTGCGTGCGGGTGTCCCGGGGAAGCCGATCCCGGCCGCCTTGCGCACCGTGCTGCGGCCCCCGTCACAGCCGACCAGCCATCGGCAGCGCACGGTTGACGGGCCGTCCACGCCGTCCGTCTCGACCGTCACGCCGTCACCGTCCTGCCGCAGCCCGGTGAGGCGCCGGCCGCGGACGAGGCGCGCGCCTAACCCCACGGCCCACTCGGCGAGCAGTTCCTCCACGCGGGTCTGGGGGATGCCGAGGGCGTAGGGGTGTTTCGTGCGCATGGCGGCGAGGTCGAGGTGGGAGGGGCCGACGAACATCGTCGTCGGGACGGTCGGTCCCTCGGCGAGGAAGCGGGCGGCAAGGCCCCGGCGGTCGAGCAGCTCCAGGCTCCGGGCGTTGAGGTTGAACCCGCGGCAGAAGCCCGGCGGTTCGGGCTCCCGCTCCAGGACCAGCGCCCGCACCCCCGCGCGCCCCAACTCCCCGCCGAGCGCCAGCCCGGCCGGCCCCGCTCCAGCTATCAGGACGTCGACGACCTCGTCCTTCGACGCGCTGTCACTCATCGTCCGCCCCCTTCCGGCCACGTCAGCGTCCCGCGCTCGACCTCGTCGGCGGTGCGCTCCACCCAGGCCAGCTCGGCCTGTGCCATGGCGGCGGCGTACTCGGCCTCGATGACGAACAGGCGCGGCGCGTTGTGCTCCTCGCGGGCCGCGCGGTAGCCCTCGGCGTCCTGCGCGATCCGCTCCCGCAGCGCGGCGGCCCGCTCGCGCAACGCCCCCGCCGCGCGGACGCGGCCCAGCGCGCCGAGGTATCCGACGGCGGAGAGGAACCGCGGGTACTCGGGTGAGGGCTCTCGGATCAGCTCGTCGAGCCAGTCGGTGAAGCCGTCCCGCCCGGCGCGGGTGTGGCGGTAGACGGTGCGGGCCGGGCGATTGCCGACCTGCTCGGTGCCGTCCGCCTCGATCCACCCGTCCCGCGTGAGCGCGCGGACGGTGTCGTAGAGCGATCCGGTCGTCAGCTTGAACGTGCGATCCATGCCGCGCTCGCGGAGCGCGCTGGCCATGGCATGGGGGTGCATCGGTTGCTCCAGCAGCAATCCGAGTACAGCAAGGGCGAGGGCGTTGGCGGGGCGTTTCGGGGGCTTCTGGACGGCGGGGGGTTCACGGGTGGGCATGGAGCTCCAGTGCATCGGCTTGGTGAAATACTTGGTATCGATTACTTGGATCCGATCATATGTCGCGAGGATACTGAGCGCAAGGGTGAGTCTTGGGAGCAGGCGCGACGACGGCGACCGTGTCAGCGGGTGCGGAGTTCCGCCTCGGCCGTGACCGCCAGAGCGACGACGGTCAGCAGGGACAGCAGCGCCAAAGCCGGGGTGAAGCTGCTGGTGAGGTCGACCAGCAGGCCGAGTACGGGCGCCACCGTGACGATGGCGATCTGGTTGACGGACATGGCCAGGCCCAGGGCAAAGCCGGTCTTGCCTGGCGGGGCCGCTTCGGTGACGTAGGCGACCCACGGGTCGGCTCCCTACTGTTCACGCTGTTCGCGGTCGGTACCGCACTGCATCTGGCAGGCCGGGGCTGCGAGGCGACTCAGTGCGACACAGCCTTCGCCGACACCTCACGTACCGGACGACAGCGTTACTGCTCCCAGCCCTGCGCCGACCGCGACGCCGTCCGCAGACACCAGGCGCGAGCCGCGGTCACCTGACCAGTTGACGGCCCCGGGCCGTTTCATAAGTGTTCACCTGTGAAACAGCCGCCCGGCGGGCCGTCCACCTGCGGCGATCACGTTTCATGAGTTGTTGCAGATGACCGGAAGCCTGAAACGCCCTCATGAAACAGTCCGGGGTGTGAGCGACGACTTCAAGCGCGTGGAATCGCACGACTGCCCGATGTCCACCTGCGCAGCCCCCGCAGGCTCGCCGTGCCGGACCAGCAAGGGCAAGGTAGCGATCCGGTACCACACCGCCCGATTCCGCCTCGTGCCCCAACTCGCCAAGGTGTTGAACGTGCCGACTCCGGCCGTACGGCAGCCGGGGTCGGCGTGGACCGAGCTGCCCCGGCCGGTGAACGCCGGCACCGAACCGGTCGGGCACGTCCGCCTCGGCTATGCCCGCGCCTCGACCACACGGCAGTCCCTGGACGCGCAGCTCGACTCCCTCACCGAAGCCGGGGTCACCCGGATCTTCTCCGAGAAGATCTCCACCCGTGCCACCAGGCGCCCAGAGCTGAAGGCCGCCGTGAAGCTCGCCGGGGAGATCCGCTCCTCCGGCGTCGCCGTGACCCTCGTCGTTCACAAGCACAAACGGCTCGGCCGAGGCATTGAACTGGCCATGCTCGCCGAGGAGCTGAAGGCGAGCGACGTCGGCCTGGAATCCTCACCGGTGAACTGAAGGGCTCGCACGACCCGTCCGGGATCGTGTTCACCGTGCTCGCGGCCATGTCCGGCATGGAGCGCGAGTACATCCGCGACCGCACCCTCGAAGGCCACGAGTCCGCCCGCCGACGCGGCAAGACCATCGGCGGCGCGGGCGTCACCGACGAGTCCATGCTGTCCATGGCCCTCCACCTGCGAGACCAGGAGATGAGCCTGCGCGACATCGCCGCCCGCCTCGTCATCACCACCGGCAAGAAGAAGGGCCAGCATCCCTCACCCGCCACCGTCATGCGAATGCTGCGCGAACACGACGAGGCCAGCAGGACGTGAACCCGGCTCCCTGTGTCGGGCCGCCGACCAGCCAGCCGATTCCACGCCAAAGGACCAGTTCAGCGCCTACTTCGTTGCTTTTTCGGCGAGTGCTACTGGGACCCCATTTCGGACCCCCGTCGTCCCGCCATTCGGACACCACCCCCGCCCCCGGACGCGTCGCGAACCCGACCCGTGACGGCGCTCGGTAGGCTGCCCGGGTGATTGTGGTGACGAGTGTCAACGTGAACGGAATCCGGGCGGCCGCCAAGAAGGGCTTCATCGAATGGCTGGCCGCCACCGAGGCGCACGTGATCTGCCTCCAGGAGGTCCGCTCCGAGCCCGGACAGCTGCCCGTGGAGCTGCGCGACCTGGAGGGCTGGCACGCCGTCTGGGCACCCTCGGCCACCAAGGGCCGGGCGGGCGTCGCCGTGCTGTCCCGGCAGGAACCCGAGCGCACGGTGGTCGGATTCGGGTCGACGGAATTCGACAATTCGGGCAGGTACGTCGAAATCGACCTTCCCGGACTGACCGTGGCCAGCCTCTACCTCCCCTCCGGTGAAGTCGGCACCGAACGCCAGGACGAGAAGGAACGCTTCATGGCGGAATTCCTCGTCCACCTCGGCGCCCTCCGCGCCCGGGCCGCCGCCGACGGCCGCGAGGTCGTGGTCTGCGGCGACTGGAACATCGCCCACCGCCCGGAGGACCTCAAGAACTGGAAGGCCAACCAGAAGTCCGCCGGATTCCTCCCCGAGGAACGCGCCTGGCTCACCCGCGTCTACGAGGAGGCCGGCTACGTCGACGTCGTCCGCGCCCTCCACCCCGACCGCACCGGCCCCTACTCCTGGTGGTCCTACCGGGGCCGCGCCTTCGACAACGACTCCGGCTGGCGCATCGACCTCCAGGTCGCCACCCCCGGCCTCGCCGCCAAGGCCGTCGAGGCCTACGTCGAGCGCGCCGAAACCCACCCCGAGCGCTGGTCCGACCACGCGCCGGTCACCGCTGTGTACAGCCACGACTTCTGATAGCGCCTACGGGAGAGTGCCTCGCCGGACACGGGTCTCCGACGAGGCACTGCGTGCTGGGTACAAACTGCCGGACGTTGGTGACACGCCCTCGGCGGGCTGCGGCACGACTCCGGCGACCCTGGCGGCACGCATCAGGCGGTCGAGGCGACTGCTCGGGTGACGGCCGTGATCGCCGGGGTCGGACGGCCGGGTAGCCGCGCAACGACTATGCGGCGGATCTCGGGAGGTGCGCCTTCGACGTGCAGCAGACTCACCCCGCAGGGCAGCATCGGCGAGAGCCGGGAGGGCACCGTTGTCACCCCGAAGCCCTCGGCGACCAGTTGAAGCTTCGTCAGCCAGTCGCGCGCGCCGTGGACGATGTGCGGCCGTCCGGGCAGACCGGGCCAGACGCCGAGCAGCGGCTCGGAGTTCGACGCCGGGGCAGCGATCCACGGGGCGTCGACCAGTTCGTCGACGTGCACCGCGGTGCGGCCGGCGAACTCTCCGGTCGAAGGCACTGCCACGACCAGTTCGGTCTCCGTGACGGTCTCGACGTGCAGGCGCGGTGACTCGCCGTCCAAGGGCCGGTGGGGCGGGCGGGACGTCAGCACGGCGAGGTCGATCGAACCCGCGCGCAGTGCCCGGATCAGGGTGGGCGTGGTGCCCTCGGTAGTCGTGACCGTGATCTCTGGATCGGTTGCCACGAGACGGGCGAGCGAGGGAGGCAGGAGGGCCGCGCCCGCGCTCAGGAACACTCCGAGCCGCACCGGTTCGGTCCGCGGGACGGTGCCGTCGAGGTCGCGCTCGGCGGCCGTGAGGCAGTCCAGGATCGTGCGGGCGTGGCGTAACAGGGTCAGGCCCGCGGGGGTGAGCCGCACTCCGCCGGGGCGGCGTTCGAACAGGGCGGCGCCCGCGCTTCGTTCCCTACGGCGGGCTGCTGGCCGGCGGGCTGGCAGCCGGTGAGACGCTGCTCGTCAGCGGGGCCACCGGCAACCTCGGCAGCAGTGCGGTCGCGGTCGCGCTCGCCATGGGGGCGGGCCGTGTGATCGCACCGGGCCGCAACCGGGCCGCGCTCGACCTCCTCGCCGACCGGTTCGGCCCGCGTGTGCGCCCGGTCCCGCTGACCGGGGACGAGGCCGGGGACCGCGCGGCGATGTCCGCGGCGGCCGACGGCCCGATCGACATGGTGATCGACCTGCTACCGCCGAGCGCACCCAGCTCGGCGGCGCGCGCGGCGGCCATGACCGTACGCGAGTACGGCCGCGTCGTCCTCATGGGCGGCGTCGGCATGCTCGGTGGCGACGACCTCGCACTCCCGTACCCATGGGTCATGCGCAACTCGATCACGGTGCGCGGGCAGTGGATGTACCCGCGTACGGCGAATGTCGGCATCATCCGGCTCCTCGCCTCCGGCACGCTGGACCTCGCCCCCGAACGGGTCCGGTCGTTCGGCCTCGATGCCGTCAACGACGCCGTGACGTATGCCGCCTCACATGGTGGCCCGTTCGACCGCACCGCCCTCACCCCACCAGCTCGCTGAATACGGGTGCGATCTCAGCCAACTCCTTTAGTGCAGGAGGGAGATCGGACAACCCTCAGGGCGCCTCACGGGTTCGGGTCCTGGTCGTTCCGTCCAGGTGCGGGCTCGGGACGTCGACCTTCTGCGGCCGCCGCGCGGTGCCGAGGATCAGTGGGCGGACGAACGGAGGCGCCTTGGGCAGTTCGCCGTGCTCGACGGACTCGACCTCGAAGCCGGCAGCCTCGATCGAATCGAGGGTCGGACGGTTGCACTCGCAGCAGACCATCAGGCGGTTGAGCCAGTTGAAGCGGTCCTGGGTACGGGCGAGCTGCGGGTCTCCGGAGCGTACGTGTTCGAGGAAGAGCAGCTGTCCGCCAGGACGCAGTACCCGGCCGATCTGGCGCAGGGCGCGCGGCTGGTCGGCGACGCCGCACAGGACCAGGGTGGAGACGACCGTGTCGAAGCTGTCGTCCTCGAAGGGGAGGTCCTCGGCCGGGGCGCGGAGCACGGTGGTCTGCGGTGCGCGTTCCCGGACGTGCCGTTCGAGTCGGCGGAGCATCGCGGCTTCGGGCTCGGTAGCGGTCAGGGAGAGCACGTCGGGGCCGTACAGCTCAAGGTTGGCGCCGGTCCCGGCACCGATCTCCAGGACCTCCCCGGTTGCTCGGGCGACCAGCCGGCGCCGCAGCTCGCGCAGCCCCGCCTCCTCGGCCCGGGCCATGGCGCGGTCGTAGGTCAGTGCGAAGAACGCCGTGTGGATGCTCATGGCTGCCTCGATTCCTCACCACCGGGCTCACGCGCCCGGTGCACCTTCGACGCTACGGACCGGGGGCGGGTATCGCGTGGGGCGGTTGCCCCATCTTTCGCGGCGTCCTCACGCGGTGGCCGGCTCGGCCTGCGGCAGCAGGCCGTGCTCCAGGGCGAAGAGGCAGGCGCCGGCGCGGCTGGTGGTGTCGATCTTGGCGTAGATGTGCTCGACGTGGTTGCGGGCGGTCTTCGGGGAGATGACCAGGCGGCTCGCGATCTCCTTGTTGGACAGGCCGCGGGCCAGCAGCCGCAGCACGTCGACCTCGCGGCCGGTCAGACCGGCGGGTCCAGTGGTTCGGCGGGGGACGCGATGGCCCGCCGCGGCGAGCACCGCCGTGACGGCCTCCGCGTCGAGTCGGCCGGCCGCGGCCTCGGCGCGCAGCTCGGCGGCGGCCTGCGGTGCGGTCAGCGCGTCGCGGTGCGGCCTTGGCTCGATCATGGAGCGGTAGGCGTCCGCCGTGCCGAGGATCCGAGCCTGCCGGGAGATGGCGGGCGCCGTGAGTCCGCGCGGATAGCCGGAGCCGTCCAGCCGCTCCCGGTGTTGCACGGCGATCGCCCCGAGCGGTGCCAGCGTCGGCGACTGGCAGAGCATGCGCTCCGTCAGGTAGGGCTGCAGGCGCACCCGTTCCCGTTCGCCCGTGCCAAGCGGCCCGGGCTTGTCCCAGATCGCGTTCGACACACCCAGGCGTCCCAGACCGTGGAGCAGGGCGGCCCGGTGGAGTCGGGTCCGCTGGTCCTCGGCCAGGCCCAGTCCGGCGGCGGCTGCGTCGACCAGCTCGGCCACGGCCCGCGCATGTCCCAGGGTGTAGGGCGACTTCAGGTCGACGAAGTCGGCGACGGCCAGCAGCGCCTGGTCGAACTGCTCCCCACCCAGCCACACCCCCAACGCCGGTTCGGCGGCGATCACCGCCTCCCAGGTGTGCACCGCGTCCAGCTCGCCGAGCACCGTCTCGGCGTCCCGGCGGAGCACGGCCGCGAGACGGGGATCGAACTGGGTTCCGGCGCGCCGTTCGGCCAGCGCCGTGGCGGCCGCGGTGCCACCCAGGCGGTGCGCGACCTCGGTGAACTCGGCCACCTGCGCCAGGCGCGACGCGATCGGTACGGCTTCGCCCTTGAGCTCCCCGGGCCAGCCGCGTCCGTCCCACTGCTCGTAGGAGGCGGCCACCGCGCGCCGGACGGAGTCCGGCAGTGCGAGCCGCCCGGCCAGCGAGGCGGCCAGGGCGGCGTGGCCACTGATCATCCGGTCCACCTCGTGGAAGCCGCCCAGGGCGAACTCCAGCCCGACCCGGAACCGGTGCAGCGGCGGGTTGCCCGACCCGATCAGCCGCACCGCCGCGGCGGCACCGGCCAGGCTGCGCTGCTCGTACCGGTACTTGCCGGCCTTCAACGCGATGTCGTCGCCGAACCACTTCGCCTGCTCGTGGGCATCCGAGTGGCAACCCACGTTCACCAACAG
Organism: Kitasatospora sp. NPDC047058; assembly: GCF_040643935.1. Taxonomy (NCBI): domain Bacteria; kingdom Bacillati; phylum Actinomycetota; class Actinomycetes; order Kitasatosporales; family Streptomycetaceae; genus Kitasatospora; species Kitasatospora sp. NPDC047058. The sequence goes on from NZ_JBEYVJ010000013.1 coordinate 11,057, forward strand.
TGCCGTGTAGTAGACGGCGACCCGCTCCTCGTCGTCCAGACCGATCCGCTCGGCCAGGCGCAGGGCGATCAGGCACTGGCGCAGCACGTGCTCCATCGGCTGGCCGAAGCCGAGGTCGACGCCCAACGACAGCGCGGCGACCAGCTCGGCCAGCCGCAACCGCGGACCGGCGTCGCTACCGCTCACACCACGACCCTACGCCGCCGTCGAGCGGGCCCGCTGACGGCCTTCTACAGCAGGCTTCAGCCTTCGGCCGACGGGAGGAGGCTGTTCTCGCAGCGGTCGCACCTCCCGCTACATCCACGCAGGTTGAGTGCTACCAGTGGTCGTGGCCATCGCAGTGGTCATGATGCCCGTCGTGGCCGCCATGCCCGTCGTCGTCATGCCCGTCGCCGCCATGCCCGTCGTCGTCACGCCCGTCGTCGTCACGCCCGTGGCGCTTGATCGTGGTGGGGTCGGTGGCGGCGTGGGTGGTGCTGTCACCTCCGCCTGTGACGGTAACGACGTTGGTGACCCGCTCACGGGCGTGGCAGGAGACATCGACGTTCAGGGTGATGGGTGGGTAGCTGTGACCGGCAGGCAGGATGTCGCTGCGCGTACAGGTGAGGGTGGCCGGAATGCAGGTCCATCCCGCGCCGCTGATCCCGTCGGCCCGAAGACCTTCGGGGAGGCGGTCGTGGACGGTGACCGTGGTGCCATTGGTCGGGCTGGCCGTCGCGAGGTTACCCACAGTGATGATGTAGACGCCGTCCTCGCCCTTGATGAAGGGGTCCGTGTGACTCTTGGCGATGGTCAGGCCGACCGGGATGACCGTGAACGTGAGGCCGGTACCGCCGATAGTGCTGGCTCTGGCAGTGCTGCCGGGGCCAGTGGTGGTGCCACCGGGTTCGGTGAGGCCGATGGCGGTGAAAGGCTCGACCACCGGCGTCGTCGCGTCGCCGACCTGGGCGACGTAGGTGGGTTGAACCGTCGCGGTCCAGGCTGTGGCCAGGACGATCGCCAGGACGGCCAGCCCGGTCAGCGTGACCGCCCCCGCCCTCCGGGCCCGCACCCTCAGCCAGGATCGGACCATGCCGCCCGCACCTCCCGTGCCGCGGCTTGCTCCGGCCCGCCCTCTCCCGTGTCCGAACACCGACATCTCCGCTTCCCGTCAATTCCAACCGTCGAGAACAAGCCGTGGATACTCATAGTGACATGGGCATTACTTAAGGCATCCGCACGGCCGGGGGCGGACGAGAGGTGTGCCGACGTCGGCGCGCCGGCGAGGATGGCACCGGCGTAGAAGGAGCGGTGACGCGCTCGACGAGGACCGTCATACGTCGCTCACGGAGCAGATCAGCCGGCTGCGGGGGCGGGTCACGGTCGGAGTCGTCATCGACGGCGCCGGAGGAACCTGGAGAGCAGAAGGCAGAGAGCGGCGAGGGCGAGGGCCGAAAGCCAGGCGACCACCGAGGTGGGGAAGTCCCCCTGCAGGGCGACCGACGCGGCGTCCGCTCCGACGCCACCGGGAGTCGACGGGAAGGTGATGGTGGCGCGGGCGTCGTGCTGGACCAGGCCGCTTCCGAGCGTGAGCTCCCCGGCCCACGGGCCGTTCGGCAGCGTTGCGTCCAGTGGGACGACCACGTCTCCGCTGTCGCCCGGAGCCAGTGTGGCGCCCGTCCTGGCGGTCGGGAACGGTCCGGCGTGCTGTCCGGCCGGCCCGGAGAGAAGGGACAGTGTCCCGCCGATGTCCAGGGCGCGACCCCCCGTGTTGCGGATCCGGGCGTGAACCTCTCCACGCCCGTCGCTTGCTCGGGTCGGATAGAGCCGTTCGATCGTGAAGTCCGAGGGCGGCTCGTCACCGCGACCGACGTCGACGTACATGCGGACGCCTACCCGGCCCAGCACCGTCAGCGTGTGCGAGCGATCGGTGGGGGCGCTCGTCTGCGCCCAGATGACGCCGTACCGCTCCCCGGCGGCGGCGTCCCCGGGCACTCGGATGGTGGTGCGCACCCGCGCCGTTTCGGAGGCTCCCAGCTCCAGGTCCGCCGCATCGAATGACGTCCAGCCGGTCAGCTCGTCGGGGGTGCGCTCCGGCGCGAAGGTGAACTCACCCCTCGCGATGGTGGCTGCCGCGGCGTAGACGTCGACGTGCATCGGTGTGGACGACTCGTTGGTGATCTCCACCCGCCGTTCGATGGTCGAGCCGGGTGCGAGATGGTCGACGATGTAGGCATGCGCTCTGGGATCGGCACGGCGGTTCTCCGGAGCGTCGAGAAGCTTGATGGCGATGCTCCTGCCCGCAGCCGGGTCCTGGGGGGAGGGTGCCCCGGGTGCCTGCCCCGCCGCCGGCATCGCCCCGGTGGCCTGCACGAAGACCAGCATCAGCAGGAGAACCAAGTACCGGCGCACACCCTTCATTCCGTCAGGCAACGGACTGGGTCAGCGTTCCGGTGTAGGTTCCGCCGACGGCGCCGGCGGGCACGTTCACGCCGACCGTCGGGTTCCAGCTCGCGGTGTTGTCTCCGACACCGGCGCTCCCGGTGAGCACCGTCTGCGCGGAGTTGCTGAGCGTCACGTTCGTCGGGGTGGCGGTGATGGTTCCGGTCGTCGTCACCGTCCCGACCGTGTAGGTGGCGTTGGTGGCGGCGATCGTCGACGAGCCGTTCGTGAAGTCCGTCTCCGCCGCGGTCACCGTCCAGGAGGCCGAGAGGAGGGCGCGGTCGTCGGTGACGGTACAGGCGCCGATCGGTGCACTGATCGTGGTGCCGGGCGCTCCCGAGCCGAGGGTGGCGCTGGCCGGTACCGACATCGACAGTGCGCCGGTCGTGACGGTGAACGTGACTGTGGTGCTGGGGTCGCCGTCCGCGGTGGCGATGCCCGGCTGGACCAGGGCGAGAATGGCGGCTGCGGCCGCGACAGACAGGCTTCGTGTGCGCATGATGACTCCTGGAATCCCGCCAGAGGACAGTCTGGCTGACGGCGGACATGCTGATTGACGCGCCCCAGACAATCCGGCGTGACCTGTTCACACAAGCCGACGCGCGCCGCGTTGCGCCACACGGATCGGCGACATCTCAGCCGGAGCGAAGCCCAGCTCGCCTCGCCGGCACACGGTGACTTCGGCGGGGAGGTGAGTGCGGAGGTGGTCGCCCGGGGACTTGTCGGTGGGACTCGCTAACGTTCGCCTTCTGATCATCGGTTCGAGGAGAGGGGCGGGGCTGTGCGGCGCTGGGAGTTCGTCGGGGGCGGCTCGGACAAGTTCTGGGAGGCCGCGGTCGACGGTGCCGCGGTGACCGTGCGGTACGGGCGGTCCGGTACGGACGGGCGGGAGCAGGTCAAGGCGTTCCCGACCGTGGACGAGGCGCAGGCGCACTTCGCCAAGGTGGTCGCCGAGAAGCAGCGCAAGGGCTACCGCGAGATCTGCGCGGGGGCGAGTACGGAGCCGGGTGCGGGGGCGGAGCCGGGTGCGGCGGCGGATCCGGTGGCCGTGGCGCAGCCCGGCGTGTCCGCGCCCACGGCCGAGGCCGCCGGTCCCGAGAACGAGGACGAGGACGTCTTCGTCATGCCGGACGCCTGGCGTCGGGCCCTGATCCCGCGCCGGGGCGGCATTCCCCGGAAGCCGTCCGCGCCGGGGAAGGACCCGGTGGCCTCGTACTGCGACGGGCTGCGGCAGACGGGGGACTGGCTGGAGCAGGCGCTCACCTCGGAGCGCAGTGACCCGGAGCTGGTCGCGGCCGCCCGCGCCCACCAGTCCGGCAGCCGGGACCCGCTCGGTGCGGCGGTACTCGCCGCCGTGTTCTCGTATCCCGGTGACAACGGGGTCCGCGCGGCCGTGGACGCCTGGGTGGCGGAGTTCGGCCTGCCGTTCGCGGCCAGGGCCACCGTCGAGCTGTTCACGACGGCCGTCGAGACCGACTGGATCCACCAGAGGTCCGTCCACCCCCGTGTCCGGCGCGGGGCCCACCAGCGGCACGGCGCGTACCGCCCCGCCGCGGACCGGGTCCGCTCGCTGCTGGCGGCCTGTGACGAGGAGACCCACCGCGCGGCGGTCGAGGCCCTGGCGGACTGCCGCGACAGCCTGACCCGCCTGGTGGTGGCGGCGTACCTGGTGCCGTCCGAGACCGCCTGGGTCGAGGAGTGCGTCGCGTCGGGCTCCCGACTCGCCGTCGTCGAGTGGTCGATGCTGCTGTGCTCGCTCTCCTCGGCGGAACCGCTGGAGAAACTCCCCCGGCTGCCGAACCTGGGCTATGCCGGGTGGTCCACCGAGATCATCGCGACCGTGGCGGAGGGCCTCGGCAGCGACGCGGCACCGTTGATGCTGCACGACCTGACCACCAGCTACCACCACAAGGACGGCAGGAAGCGGATCCTGGACGCGCTCGCCGAGCTCCCCTCCGACGAGGGCTTCCGGGGGCTGCTGGCCCAGCAGGACGGCATCAAGTCCACCCGCGCCGCCCTCCTGGCCGGTCTGCGCCGCTTCCCCCGGCGTGCCGTGCGCCTGCTCGCCGAGGCCGCGGTGGCCTCCACCGACCCGGCCGCGCAGCAGCTCGCCCGGCAGCTCCTCACCGGCCACGTCGCGGTCCACCGCGCGACCGGGCTCGAACTGCTGCCGGAGCTGACGCCGGAGCAGGCGGCCCTGGTCGAGCCGCTCACCGACCTCGGCGAGCGGGTGCCGGAGGTCGGCCCCGACTCGCTGCCGGAGCTGTTCACCAGCCCGCCGTGGGCGCGGCCGCGCTCCGCCGGCAAGCCCCGCGTGCTGACCGGACTCAGCGCGCCGCAGGAACCGCAGATGCGGTGGCTGCCGGGTGAGCGCGAGGCGTGGGCGGCGAGCTCCGAGTCCTGGTACACGCACTGGTCGGACGAGGACTGGCAGCGGGTCGCGGCCACGATCCGGGCCAGGAACGGGCAGCCCCTGGACACGCGGCTCCACGGCGGGCAGCACGCCGAGCTGACGCTGTTCGCTTACGGCGACGAGGAGTTGGCCCGGCCCCTGCTCGCGCAGTGGCGCGTCGGCGAGCGCATCTGGCACTCCGGGGAGTCCCTGCGCCGGGTCGCCGCCCGCTTCGGGACGGACGCCGTCGAACCGATCCGGGCCGCCGCGGTGGGGAACCCGGCCACGCACGCGCCCCTGCTGCTTCCGTACCTGGACGCCCGGGTGGCCGAGACCATGGTGGACTGGCTGGTGCGCCTCAAGTCGGCCGGGAGCACGGCGCGTTCCTGGTTCGTCCGGCACGGCGTGGACGCGGCCCGGCTGCTGGTGCCCGCCGCACTCGGGAAGGCCGGGGCGGCCCGGCTCGGCGCCGAGCAGGCCCTGCGGGTGGTCGCCGAGGCGCACGGCGCGGCGGCGGTGCGCGCGGTGGCCGCCGAGTACGGGCCGAAGGCGGAGGAGGCCGTGGGCGCACTGCTGTCGGCCGACCCGCTGGTGACCGCGCTCCCGGCGAAGCTGCCCCCGCCCTGCGACTGGGCGGAGCCGGTGATGCTGCCGCAGCTGCTGCTGCGCGGCGGCGAGGGCGCCCTTCCCGCCGAGGCGGTGCGGCACGTGCTCACCATGTTCGCGGTGTCCGCGCCGGGGGCGTTCTACCCCGGCCTCGACCAGGTCGAGGAGCTGTGCGAGCCGCAGTCGCTGACGGAGTTCTGCTGGGCGGTGTTCGAGCAGTGGCGGCTGGCCGGCATGCCGGCCCAGGACGGGTGGGCGCTGCACGTGCTCGGCCGCTTCGGTGACGACGGGACGGTCCGCCGGCTCACGCCGGTGCTCCGCGCCTGGCCGGGCGAAGGGGCGCACCACCGGGCGGTGGACGGCCTGGAGGTGCTGGCCGTCATCGGCACCGACACGGCCCTGCTGCACCTGCACGGCATCGCCCAGCGGGTGAGGTTCAAGGCGCTCAAGACCCGCGCCCAGGAGAAGATCTCCGAGGTGGCGGCCGGTCTGGGCCTGACCGGGGAGCAGCTGTCCGACCGTCTCGTCCCGGACTTCGGGCTGGACGCCGACGGGACCACCGTCATCGACTACGGCACCCGGACGTTCACGGTCGGCTTCGACGAGCAGCTCAAGCCGTACGTGCTGGACGCGGCCGGCGCCCGCCGCAAGGACCTGCCCGCCCCGGGGGCGCGGGACGACGCCGAGCTGGCGCCCGCCGAGCGCAAGCGCTTCGCCGCGCTCAAGAAGGACGTCCGCACGGTGGCGGGGGACCAGATCCGCCGCCTGGAGGAGGCGATGGTCACCCAACGCTCATGGACGGCGCAGGAGTTCGACCAGCTCTTCCTCGGGCATCCGCTGCTGTGGCACCTGGTGCGCCGCCTGGTGTGGCTGTCCGAGACGGACGGCACGGTGACGGCGTTCCGCGTCGCCGAGGACCGCACCCTGGCGGACGTCCGGGACGAGGCGTTCGCGCTGCCGGCCACGGCCTCCGTCCGGCTGGCGCACCCGCTCCTGCTCGGCGACGGCCTCGCCGACTGGTCGGAGCTGTTCGCCGACTACGAGATCCTGCAGCCGTTCCGTCAGCTCGGCCGCCCGGTGCACGCACTGAGCGACGAGGAGCGGGCCGGCCACCGCCTGACCCGCTTCGAGAACGGTCCGGTGCTGCCCACCACCCGGCTGGTCGGCATGGAACGGCGCGGCTGGCGGCGCGGCGAGGCCCTGGACAACGGCATCGAGCGCTGGCTGTCCCGCCGGGTCGGGCCCGACCTCTACGTGGTGATCGCCCCGGAGGAGGGCATCGCCGTCGGCATGTTCGACTCGTACCCCGAGCAGCGGGTGGAAACGGTGTGGCTCGACAGGAGCCCGGGAGACTACTGGACCCACAACCGCACCTTCCCGACCTTCGCCGAGCTCGACCCGGTGATCGCCTCCGAGGTGATCGCCGACCTCACCGAGCTGACCATCCTGTGACCCCTCGCCGCCTCACCGACGGCCACCCGGGAAATCCGCGGCGTCGTCGCGCGGGGCGGCAATCCGCCGGGCCCACGGGTCCGAACGCAGGGTGCGCGGCTTGGTCCCCAGGCGCGCTCCTACGTGTCTTCGGAGGTCTTCATGCCTGACTGCCGGCCCGCTGGCGGCCCCTGCCGTTCTGCCGCACCGCCGGCCCGGCCTGCGCGCGGGATCGGGGGGCGCCGGTGAGCACCGTCGTCCACCTGTCGGCGCCCCAGCGCCGGGGCCCCGATTTGCGGGAGCTGGTCGCGCAGGTGGCCTTCGGTGACCAGGTGGCGTTCGGGCACCTGTACGACGCGGCGGCCGGGCCGGTGTTCGGCTTGGTGCGGCGAGTGCTGCGCGACCCGGCGCAGTCGGAGGAGGTGACGCAGGAGGTGATGCTGGAGGTGTGGCGCAACGCGGCGCGCTACCAGCCTGAACGCGGCGAGGTGATGTCGTGGGTGCTCACCATCGCGCACCGCCGGGCCGTGGACCGGGTGCGCTCGGCCCAGGCGGCCGGCGAGCGCGAGCAGAAGGCGGCCGCGCGCTCGCACGTGCCGCCCTTCGACGAGGTGGCCGAGCAGGTGGAGGGCAGGCTGGAGCGCGAGCAGGTGCGGCGCTGCCTGAAGGGGCTGACGGAGCTTCAGCGCGAGTCGGTCTCCATGGCGTACTACCGGGGTTTCTCCTACCGGGAGGTCGCCGACATGCTCGGGGTGCCGCTGGGCACCGTCAAGACACGGATGCGCGACGGGCTCATCCGGCTGCGCGACTGCCTGGGGGTGGCGTGGTGACGAGCTCGGCGGATCTGCACACCCTGACCGGGGCGTATGCCGCCCACGCGCTCGACGACCCCGAGCGGGAGGCGTTCGAGCGGCATCTCCTGCAGTGCGAGGCGTGTGCGCTGGAGGTGGCGGAGTTCAGGGACACGCTCGCGCGCCTGGGCGCGGCCGAGACGGTGGCGCCGCCGCCCGCGCTGAAGGCGCGGGTCCTGGCGAAGACGGCCACGGTGCGCCAGCTGCCTCCGCCGAGCACACCGGGCGAGGCCGTCGCCGGACGGCGCGGCGGGCGACGGCGGACGTGGACGCGCCTGGCGCTCGCCGCGTGCGTCGCGGCGGCCGCAGGTCTGGGCGGGATCGCGGTCCAGCAGTACCAGCGTGCCGAGCACGCCGGCGTGCGGGCGCAGCAGCTCCAGACGCAGCAGGCGCGGCTGACCGCGCTGCTGGCCGCGCCGGACGTGCGGACCGCGACGGCGCGCAGCGGCGGGGGCAGCGGCACGGTGGTGTGGTCGCAGCACCTGGGCGAGGCCGGGTTCCTGGCCGACGGCCTGCCCCCGCTGGCATCCGGCACGACGTATGAGCTGTGGTTCGACGACGCCGGGACCATGCGCCCGGGCGGGCTGCTGACGACCTCGTCGGGGACCGTGCTCCTCGACGGGAAGATCAAGGACGCGGCCGGGATCGGCGTGACGGTGGAACCGGCGGGCGGCTCCCGGCATCCGAGCGGACGGCCCGTGTTGCTCCTGCCCTTCAGCTGAACGCCTGCCGGCATCCGGCGGCCTCCATCCACGGACCCGGGCTCAGGTTCGGAGCAATCCTCGCCGCTGCGTGCTCCGAAGGACCAGAGAGCACAACGGTGGGCGGCTCCTGGAAGGACTGCCCGGGAGGGAGGACACGATGGTGTTTCCGGTGGAGGTGCGTCGGGCAGGCGCGGCTGCACGGCGTCCCGGTGGCGAGGACGGCGGCGGGACGGTCGCGGTGGTGGGGGCGGGTGTCGCGGGTCTGACGGCCGCCTACCGGCTGCACCGGGCGGGACGCGCGGTGCAGCTGTTCGAGGCCGACGGGCGTCTGGGCGGCCACGCCCACACCCAGCAGGCCACCGGTGCCGACGGCCGGACGCTGGCACTGGACACCGGGTTCCTGGTGCACAACGAACGGACCTACCCGCACCTGGTGGCGTTGTTCCGGGAGCTGGGAGTGGCCACCCGGGAGAGCGATATGAGCATGTCGGTGCGCTGTGACGGCTGCGGGCTGGAGTACGCGGGGGCGCGCGGTGCGACCGGGCTGATCGCCCGGCCGGGTTCGCTCGGGCGCGGGCGGTACCTGCGGATGCTGGGTGAGGTGCCGCGTTTCCACCGCCGGGCCCGCGCGCTGGCGGCCGATCCGGGCGCGGGCGATCCGACGCTGCGCGAGTTCCTCACGACGGGCGGCTTCTCGCGCTACTTCACGAGCCACTTCATGACGCCGCTGGTCGCCGCGGTCTGGTCGTGCGCGCCGGACGTGGCCGGCGACTACCCGGCGCGGTACCTGTTCACGTTCCTGGCCAACCACGGCCTGCTCTCGATCACCGGGTCACCCAGGTGGCGCACCGTGGCGGGCGGCTCGCACACCTACGTGGCGAAGATCGCCGAACAGCTGGGCGCCGTCCACCGCGGCGCGCCGGTGCGCACGGTGCGCCGCCACGGCGACCACGTGGCGGTGACCACCGAGGACGGGCACACCCGCGAGGTCGACGCCGTGGTGATCGCCACCCACGCCGACCAGGCGCTCGCCCTGCTCGGCGACCCGACCCCGGCCGAGCGGGAGGTGCTGGGGGCGTTCCGCTACTCGCGCAACCCCACCGTGCTGCACCGCGACGCCTCCCACCTGCCCGCCGCTCCACGGGCCCGGGCGTCGTGGAACTACCGGATGGCCCACTGCGCGGACGGCGCCGCGGGAGTGCGGGTCAGCTACCACCTCAACCGCCTCCTCGGCCTCCAGGCCGCCGAGGACTACCTGGTGACCCTGAACGAGGACCCGAACCATCCCGTGGCGGACGAGCACGTCGTCTCCCGCACCGTCTACGAGCACCCCGTCTACACCCGCCGGAGCGTCGCCGCCCAGGCCCGTCTGCCCGAACTCACCGCCGGCCGCACCGCGTTCGCCGGCGCCTACCACGGCTGGGGCTTCCACGAGGACGGCTGCCGCTCAGGCCTCGCGGCCGCCCACGCCCTGCTCGGGGTGAGCGCACCGTGACCACCACCCCGCCGGCCCCGCCGGCCGGAAGCCCGGCACCCGTGGTGCCCGGCGCGTGGGGCGCGGCGCTGTACGAGTGCCGGATCGCCCACGTGCGCACCAGCCCGGTGCGCCACGCCTTCACGCACCGCACCTACCTGTGGCTGGTCGACCTCGACCACCTGCCGGCCCTGCCGTGGCCGCTGCGCCCGCTGGCCACCTTCCAGGACCGCGGCCACGCCCGCCGGCCGGGCCCCTCACTGCGCCGCGACCTCGAGCGCCACCTGGACGGCGAGGGCATCGACCTGACGGGCGGACGCGTGCTGATGCTCGCCCACGCCCGCTCCTTCGGGTACGTCTTCAACCCGCTGACGGTCTACTGGTGCAGCGACCCCACGGGCCGCCCGCTGTGCACCGTGGCGGAGGTCCACAACACCTACGGCGGCCGCCACCGCTACCTGCTGCGCCCCGACGGGCAGGGGACGGCCGAGGCGGCGAAGGAGTTCTACGTCTCGCCGTTCTTCCCCGTCGACGGCCGCTACCGCATGGCACTGCCCGAACCCGGCGAGCGCCTGGCCCTGACCGTCCACCTCGAGCGCGCCGGGGCACGCCCGTTCACCGCCACCGTGCACGGCACCCGCCGCCCCGCCACAGCCGCCCGCCTCCTGCTCGCCGCGGCCCGGCACCCCCTTTCCACCTGGGCGGTCAGCGCCCACATCCGCCTCCAGGGCATCCGGCTGTGGCTTCGCGGCCTGCCCGTTCACCCCCGGCCCGCCCACGCCTCCCAGCAGAAGGTCTCCGCCCCATGACCCTGTCCGCCGAACCCCTGACACCCGCCGCACCGGCCCCGGTCGATGCGCACCACTGGCCGGACGTGGCCCGGACCCCGCACGTCCCGGCCCGCGCCGCGGTGGCGCGGCGGCTGCTCGCCCGCATCGCCCGCCGCCGCGGCCTGCGCGTCGAACTCCCCGGCGGGCGCCTGCTGGTCCCCGCCCCCGCCGCGGCCCCCACCCTGCGCCTGCACCGGCCCGACGCGTTCTTCCACCGCATCGGGAAGAGCGGCCTGATCGGCTTCGGCGAGTCCTACCAGGCCGGCGACTGGGACTCCCCCGACCTGGTCGCGCTGCTCACCGAACTCGCCACCGCCCCGGAGACGCTGGTGCCCGCCGGCGCGCAGTGGCTGCGCCGCCTGTATGTCTCGCGCCGGCCCGCCGCCGAGCTGAGCACCCCGGACAACGCCCGCACCAACATCCACCGGCACTACGACCTGTCCAACGACCTGTTCGCGCTCTTCCTCGACCCCACCCTGTCCTACTCCTCCGCCGTCTTCCCCACCGCGCAGGACGGCACGCCGCTCGCCTCGTGGGAGGGCCTGGCCGAGGCCCAGCACCGCAAGATCGACCGTCTCCTCGACCTGGCTCGCGTCCGTACCGGCAGCAGGGTGCTGGAGATCGGCACCGGCTGGGGCGAACTCGCCCTGCGCGCCGCCGCCCGCGGGGCCACGGTCGTCAGCCTCACCCTCTCGGAGGAGCAGCAGGACCTCGCCCGGCGCCGGATCGCCGCCGCCGGCCTCGCGGACCGGGTCGAGGTGCGGCTGTGCGACTACCGCGCCGCCGAGGGCGAGTTCGACGCGGTGGTGAGCGTGGAGATGATCGAGGCGGTCGGCCGGCCGTTCTGGCCCGCCTACTTCGCCACCATCGACCGCGTCCTGGCCCCGGGCGGGCGAGCGGCGCTGCAGGCGATCACCATGCCGCACGAGCGGATGCTCGCCAGCAGCGGCACCCACACCTGGATCCTCAAGTACATCTTCCCCGGCGGCCAGATCCCCTCCCTCGATGCGATCCGCCAGAGCACCGCCCGCCACACGAGCCTGCGCGTCGCGGCCTGCGACTCCTTCGGTCCGCACTACGCGCAGACCCTGCGGCTGTGGCGCGAACGCTTCACCGCCCGCGCCGGACAGGTCGGTGCCCTCGGCTTCGACCCGGTCTTCCGGCGCATGTGGGAGCTGTACCTCGCCTACTCCGAGGCCGGGTTCGCCGCCGGCTACCTCGACGTCCAGCAGATCCTCCTCACCCGCCCGGAGCCCGCCCTCACCCGCCCGGAGCCCGCCCGAACCCGCCCGGAGCCCGCCCGAGGACCGGGGCAGCCCTCGTGAACCCCGCCGCCTTCGCGGTCAACCTCGCCGCCACCGCCGGCGCCGCCCTCGTCGTGATGCTCCTCGCCTTCGCCGTCGGGGTGCGCACCGGACGCCACCGGGGCGTCGACGTCGCCTGGGGCCTGGCGTTCACCGCCGTCGCCTGGACCGGCTACGCCCTCTCCGCAGGCCACGGCGACCCCGGACGCCGCCTGCTGGCCACCGCCCTGGTGACGGTGTGGGGGCTGCGGTTGTCCGGCCACATCCGGTCGCGTTCGCGCGGCCACGGCGAGGACCCCCGCTACGACCGGATGCTCGCCAAGGCCCCCGGCGGGCGCCGCAGCGCCTACGCCCTGCGCATGGTCTACCTGCTGCAAGCGGCGATCGTCTGGTTCGTGTCCCTTCCCGTGCAGGCCGCCCAGTACCTCACCGACCCGCTGGGCCCGCTCGCCGTCGCCGCGCTCGCCCTGTGGGCGGTGGGGATGTTCTTCGAGGCGGTCGGGGACTGGCAGCTGTCCCGGTTCAGGGCCGACCCCGCGAACCGCGGCAAGGTCATGGAGCGCGGCCTGTGGGCGTGGACGCGGCACCCCAACTACTTCGGCGACGCCTGCGTCTGGTGGGCCCTGTTCCTGCTCGCCGCCGTCGAGCCGGTCGGCTGGGCGTTCGTCCTCAGTCCCGTCCTGATGACCTACCTGCTCGCCTTCGGCAGCGGCAAGCCCCTGCTGGAACGCCATCTCGGCTCCGGCAAGCCCGGCTGGGACGCCTACGTCGCCCGCACCAGCGGCTTCCTGCCCCGTCCCCCGCGCCGATGAGCCCACATGGTGGGACCACGCCCCCGGCCGGCAGACCCACACCCTCCAGGAGCTCCGAAGCGGCGGCGGGGCCACCGGCGTGTGCCCGGGCACCGTGGGCGGCGGGCGAGGTCACCGTCCCGCGACCGTCACCATCCCGCGATCCTCCCCACGGCGAAGCCCACGCAGCACACCACGAGGACGGCGATCACCAGCAGGGGAATCCAGGAGGGCCAGGCGTTGTGCAGCTCGACCGGCTCCGGAGTCGAGATGCCCGAGCATGTCGACGCCTCGCATTCGGGCGTCTCGGTGGGAAGGCTCACGGGCACGGGGCGCCCACGGACGGTGCTCTGCTGTTCGACGGTCATGACATCCTCCCGCTGCTGGGAAGTTCGGCAGACGTAGGGAACTCCGTACTTCGAACTCCGGCATCCTGGTGACGGCCGGGGCATGCCGCTGCGTTCTCAGGTCCATGGTCGTCCGGTCCGGGCTCCTGCGGCCACTCGCTCCGTCTGCGCATCGCCGGGAGCCGACCCGCAGATTCGACGGCAGGGCCCGCGGCGTTCATCGCCGCGCCCCCGGCAGGCGGCCCGGTACGGAGAACGGCCCTGCCGGCCGTGCTCCCGGCCCGGCCGGCTCGCCCTCGGGCGCGATCGCCGCCCGCAGCCGGATGAGCCCGTCACGGATCCGGGTCTTGACGGTGCCCAGCGGCGCCCCGATCCGGTACGCGATCTCCCGCTGCGTGTAACCGCCGTAGTAGGCCAGCACCACCGCCTCGCGCTGCACCGCACTCAGCTGGCCGAGCGCGGACCGGACCCGCTGCCGGTCGAGCGAACGGACCGCCTGGTCCTCCGGCGGCTCACTCGGCGCCGTCTCCTGCGCCCCGACCCGGCGGTCCCGCTCGGCGGACGCGCGCGCGGACCGCACCCGGTCCACCGCCCGACGGTGCGCGATGGTCAACGCCCAGGTCATCACCGACCCGCGCTCCGGCCGGTAGGCGGCAGCGGTGCGCCACAACTCCAGCAGGACCTCCTGCGCCACCTCCTCCGCGTGCACCGGGCTGTGCAGCGTCCGCAGCGCGACCCCGTACACCGGGCCGGCGACCACGCGGTACAGCGCCTCGAAGGCATCCTCGTCGCCCCGCGCGGCCCGTTGCAGCAGGCGGGGCAGGTCGCCACCCGCCGGCGCGTGGCAGTCGATGCTCCTCGACGAACTCACGGCTCCACCGTGCAGCGATTCACCCCGACCGGCCCAGTCGAACCGTTTGTGCAGCGCTTCTCCATCGGGGCCGTGCGGCCCGCGTCGGGCTCAAGGGGCTTGCCCACGCCCGGCGTGATCGAGCTCAGTGGCGATGAGGTAGGTCAAGGCCGCTCCTCGTCGGTGATGGGCGGACCGACCGGGAAGCGGATGGGGCTGAGCAGGTAGGGTGCGCGGCCCGGGGCCGGCCGGTTGGCCAGCCGGGGGCCCATGACCGCGAGCAACTCAGCTGTCATGTCGGCGAGTTCGTCCGGGCTGAGCCAGAGCGTCCCCTGGCGGTAGGAGACCGCGTCGGCCACCGGGTCGGCGCCGTCACGGTCGAGGTAGGCGTTGAACTCGGCGATCAGCACGGCCATGGCGGTGGCGAAGCCGCGGCGGTGGTCCTCCGGCGTCATCGCCGCGGCGGCGTCGGCATCGATGACCGGGCGGTCCTGGCGCAGCCGGTAGTGCCGCTCGACAGTGCCGCGCACCCGCTGCTCCCCGGCCACCTCCAGGAAGCCCGCCTCGGCCAGCAGGGCGACGTGCCGGTACATGGTCACCTTCGGCACCTCGGGCATGCGCTCGCACAGCTGCGCGGTGGTGAGCACCCGGCCGCCGGAGAGCGCGTGCACCACGCGCAGGCGCACCGGGTGGAGAAGTACGTCGGTGGTGTCCATGGCTTGACGATTCCATACTCGTTACTATTATCGAAAATGGAATCAATGACCTTGGAGGGGGACATGCGTCAGGCTTCGGGGCGGGCGGTGCGGGTCAACGGCCGGACCGTCCATGTCGAGGAAACCGGCAGCGGGGCGGACCGGGTGGTCTTCGAGGCGGGTGGGGGGATGGGGCGCACCTGCTGGGATCCCGTGCTGCCGTGGCTCACGGACCGGGCCGGGCTGGTCGCCTACGACCGCGCCGGCTTCGGCCGCAGCGGCCGGACGGCGACCCAGCTGAGCATCGAGGACCTGGCCGCGGACCTGGTCGCGCTGGTCGAGGCGGTCGTCCCCGACCGCTTCGTGCTCGTCGCGCACAGCATGGGCGGGCTGGTCGCACGCCGTGCGGCGGAGGGCCTGGGCCGGCGGATGCAGGGGCTGCTGCTGCTCGATCCGGCAGCGGAAGGCGCGCCCGTCTACGACACCTTCGACCGGACCGCCGCGAAGGTCGACCGTTCGCTGGCCGTGACCCAGGCGCTGTTCCGCTCCCGCCGCCTGGCCCGCCTGGCCAGCGGGAACATCCGGCGGCTGTTCCCGGCGGACACCTACGAGGCCATGCTCGCCGAGGACTTCGTCCCGTCCGGGACCGCACAGACGCGGAAGGAGATCAAGGCCGTGGCCGCGGCCATCCCTGTCTTCCGCGCCGACCCGCCGGCCCCGCCGGCCTGCCGGACGATCCTGCTCTCGGCCTCCCGTCCCCAGCCGGGCCGGGCACGGCACCACGCCGACCTGGCCGCGCACCAGCGGCGCTGGGCCGAGTCCCTCCCGGACGGCCGGTTCGAAACGGTCGACTCCGGTCACTTCATCATGGCCGAGCAGCCGGAGATCGTCGCCGACAGGGTCGAGCACCTCCTCGCCCACACCGGCCGGGCGGGCGCCGGGTCGGCCTGACAGGACTCCCGCCGCCCGCCCGGGCCTGCCCCACGGCTCACGCGTCCATGCCGAGCCGTCGCCCCGTGGATAGACTGACCAGGCGTTCCGGGAACGGACCCGGCGCGGGCGACGGAGCACCCGCCGCGTCCCGCAGTCGCGTGTACGGCACTCTCCGGGACCGCAGCGGCGGGGGCGAGCCGGTCGCAGATGATCCGGCAGCGGGCCATCGATCGGACGGGAGCCCTGCCATGGCGAACACGTCCAGGTCTCCGGGCGGCCACCACCCCGAGATCACCCGCCCCGTGTCCGACCGCGCCCCCTCGTCGTCGGCTCCCCGGGACGACACCGAGCCGACCGCGGCCAACGACCGGCTGGCGCTCAACGGCATGGGCAGCTTCGACTGGGACCTCGACAAGGGCACCTACCACCTCGACGACGTGGGCCTGGACGTGTTCGACCTGCGGGCCGACGAGTTCGACGGAGAGCCCGCGTCACTCTCCGCGAGGGTGGTGCCCACGGACAGCGAGCGGCTCGACGAGGCCGTGTCGCTCGCGCTGCGGGAGGGACACCTGACCTTCGCGTCCTACTTCCGCCTGATCTGCCGCGACGGAACCCTGCGCTGGGCCCACACGCAGGGGCGCATCCTGCGCGACCCGCAGGCGCGCCCCTACCGCATCGTCGGCATCGTCCGCAACGCCGAGGAGGAGCTGGCCCACGCCGAGGGGATGCGCACGCTCGCCGCCGACCGGCGCCGCCAGACGGACTCCGTGCGCGCCACCACCGAAGCCCTCGCCCGCGCCATCACCGTCGGCGACGTGACCAACGTGCTGACCGACAGCGAAGGGCTGCGACGCTTCGGGGCGGACGGGCTGGCCCTCGGACTGGTGGACGGGGACGTCATGCGCCTCGTCGCCGCGACCGAGCAACCGTCGGCCGAGCTCAGGGCCCGGGACGACCTGTCACTGACCCACCTGGGGGACGGCCTCCCGCTGTCCGAGGCCGTGCTCACCCGACGCGCGCGATTCCTCGGCACCAGGGAGGAACTGACCACCCGCTATCCCCGCCTGCTGCCCTATGCCGAGGAGATGGGGATCGAGGCGGCGGCCTTCCTGCCCCTGGCCGCCCAGGCCCGCTCCATCGGCGCCCTGGGCCTGTTCTACCGGGACCGGCACCACTTCAGCACCGAGGACCGCAACATCTGCATCGCGCTCAGCAGCGCGGTCGCCCAGTCCCTGCAACGCGCCATGCTCTTCGACCAGGAGCGGGAGTTCGCGACCACGCTCCAGACCACCATGCTGCCCCGCCGCATCCCCGAGATCAACGGCGGCGAGGTGGCCGTCCGCTACCGGGCCGGCCGCAGCGGACGCGAGGTGGGCGGGGACTGGTACGACGTCATCCCCCTGCCGGGCCGGCGGGTCGGTCTCGTGGTCGGCGACGTGGAGGGCCACGACAGCCACGCGGCCGCCATCATGGGCCAGTTGAGGATCGCTCTGCGGGCCTACGCCACCGAGGGACACACCCCTGCCACGGTCATGGCCCGCGCGTCCAGGTTCCTCGCCGACCTCGACACCGAGCGGTCCGCGACCTGTATCTACGTCGACGCCGACCTGGAGACCGGAACCCTGCGCCTGGTGCGGGCCGGCCACCTCGAGCCACTCGTGCGGCACAGCAGCGGCCTCACCGGCTGGGCCGGCGTCCGCGGTGGCCTGCCGCTCGGCGTGGCCACGGTGTTCGGCCAGGACGGCTACCCCGAGACCCGTCTCGACCTCAACCCTGCGGACACCCTGCTCCTGTGCACCGACGGATTGGTCGAACACCCCGGCCGGGACATCTCGGACGGCATCGAAGCCCTCGTCGCCGCCCTGCGCGACGGCCCCCGGGACACCGAGGCGCTCGCCGACCACCTGTGCGGCGGCCATCCGAGCCGCCTCGGCAGCAGCGACGACGTCGCGCTCCTGCTGCTGCACCGCGCAGCCGTACCCGGCGCCCAGGCCACCCGGCAGATGACCCAGCACGTCCACCAGGCCGATCCGGAAGGGCTGGCGGAGACCCGGGCCATGCTCCGCCAGGCCCTGGCCGCGTGGGGTGCGACCGACCTCATGCCGGACGTCGAACTCACTGCGGACGAACTGATCACCAACGCCCTGGTCCACACCGACGGGGGCGCACTGCTCACCCTGGAACTGCGGGCCGGGGCCGCCCCGTGCATCCGCCTGGAGATCCGGGACCGCTCCAGCGTCCTGCCGCGCCGCCGGTCCCCCGGCGAGACCGCCACCTCCGGCCGCGGTCTGCTGCTGGTGGACGCCCTCACCGGGAGCTGGGGCGTGGAACCGCTCGGCAGCGGCAAGAACGTCTGGTGCGAATTCCCGCTGGCGGGTTGACCGTCCGAGGCGGTGTCCAGCCCTGCGCGGCCGGCGGCCGTGCGGGGCTGCCGCTGCCGGGTCCGTGCCCGGTCCGGTGTGGCGTGCCTGTGCCGGACCGGGTGCGGACCGTGCGTCAGGCGGACGCGGCCGGCGCGAGCAGGCGCGGCGGGAGGTAGGGCGACCGGACCCGGACGGACCAGCCCCGGCTGTGGTGGGCGTGGCAGGCGAGGGCGAGGACGTCCAGGCTGAGCGCGGCGCCGGGATCGTCGGCGCGGTCGGCGACGGAGTGGTGGTCCCGGTGGGCTTCCAGGGCATCCAGCAGGGCGAGGTTGAAGCTGGTCTCGTCACCCTCGACGAGCTGGGAGAACAGGACGACCGGGGGCGGGAGGAAGCCGCTCTGGTCCCCGGTGCGCTCCGCCTCCTTGAGGGCGCGTTCGGTGGCCGGGAGCGGGTCGGCGCCGCGGAGGTGGTCGTGCAGGGCGGTGCGGTAGGCGGCGAACGGGGAGCGGTCCCCGGCGGCGATCGTCGGGCCGGCCAGGAGGAGCGGTTCCAGGGCCTCGGAGCTGTTCGTGATCAGGGCGTAGGACAGGGCCGTCTGCCAGAAGACCGGGCCGAAGTCCCTGTCCCGGCAGGCCGGGAAGCGCAACACCCGGCCGTCGATCGACACTTCGGCCTCGGTACCCGGTTCGGCGAGGGCGGCCCGGAAGGCGGCGGCCCCGAGCTGGGAGCCGAGCCGCAGGTGCGCGAGCATGGCGTCGGTCGCGTCGGCGGACTGCGCAGCGTGGCCCATGAGGAGCCAGGTCTGGTAGCGCAGGGCGCCCGAGAGCTCCCGAGCGTCCAGCGGCTCGCCCTCCTTCGGCGTGATGGCCTCCCGGGTGCGCCGCTCGAACCGCGCCTCGCTGTCCGGGCTGAGCCGGCGGTCGAGGACCGGCCGCTCGAGGTCGACGGGACCGGCGGCGAGCCGGGCCACGGCGTCGGGCCGCCGGCCACGGCCGAGGCCGGCGACGCGCGGCCCCGGCGTCTCGAAACCGGTGACCAGGGCGTGGGGGAGGTAGTCGGTCTCCACCGCCGGGGCCCAGCCGTGCGTACGGTAGGCGAGGGCGGCGAGGGCGATCGGGACGAGCGGCAGGAGGCCGGCGGGCCCGGTGCCGTGCGGGCCCTCCTGGAGGAGCGCGAGCAGCGCGGCGTCGAAGGCCTCGCGGTCCGCGTCGGTGAGGGCGCGCAGCGCGCGCAGGCCGGGCTGCGGCTCGCCGGCGGAGGCGGAGGCGGCAGCGGGGCCCTCCTCCTCGAAGAAGTGGGCCACGAACCCGTCGACGAGTTCGAGGGCGGGGGTGACCGGCTCGTCGGGCATCAGCTGCCGGGCCCAGCAGAAGGCCTCGCCGTGGGGGGAGACCTTGTCGGCGACGATCGCGAGGCAGAAGGCGTCGAGCCACTCCCGAGGCGTCACCCGGTGGAAGGGGTCACGTTCGAGGCCGTCCTCGCGGTGGTAGCTCATCCCGAAGTTCGGGTAGTCGAGGAAGACGCTGAAGCCGTCGTGCGGGTAGTAGGCGGCGAAGGAGACGGCGCCGCAGGCCGCCTCGGTGGCGTCCTTGAGGACGGCCTTGGCCTCGGGGAAGTGCAGGTCGGGGCGGGAGGTGGAGAGCGCGCCGAGGTAGTCGAGGAAGGAGTCGGCGATCAGCTGCCACTCCATGGTGGTCATCAGACCGGCGCGGGAGTAGGAGTGGACCTGCCTCCCGATCCGGTTGACGAAGTCCTCCCGGGCCTTCTCCACCCTCGCCCCGTCCACCTGGTGACGTTCGATCCGCACAGTCCTGCCCCCTTGATCATCGAGCTGCGCCCAGCCTAAGCGGTGGGTCCGACAACCTGCGCCGTCGCTCCGGACGCGGCTACGCCGGGCGCAGCTACGCCGGGCGCGGCCCGGGGCCCCTCGCTAGCATGGGAGCCGCCGAGCCAACGGCAGGAATCCGGGCCCGTTCCGCCACGAACGGGCCCGTCCCCCCAGGTGGTCCGCCGGCAGTGCACGCGCGGACGCACCCCGAAGGGATGGCGATGCAGACTGCTCCCGCCGGCGGATCCTCGCGTTACCTGGTGCTGGCGGCGATGATCTTCGCCGTTGCGATGACCTTCATCGACCAGACCATCGTGTCGATCGCCGTACCGAACATCCAGCACGAGCTGAAGCTCACCAGCACCGGGGTGCAGTGGGCGGTCAACGCCTACCTGCTCACCCTGGCGGCGTTCTTCGCGTTCGGCGGCCGGCTCGCCGACACGGTCGGTCACCGCAGGATGGTGGTCCTCGGGGTGCTGGTCTTCGCGGGCGCCTCGGCCTGTTGCGGCCTCACCCCCACCGGGAGCCTGGCCGAGGCGTGGCTGATCACCTTCCGCGCCGTCCAGGGCTTCGGCGGCGCGATCATGTTCCCGGCGGCCCTCGCCATCGTGGTGCAGAGCTTCGCGCTGCGCGAGCGGGGGCGGGCGCTGGCCCTGTTCTTCGGCATCGCGGGCGGTCTGACCGCGATCGGCCCGGTCCTCGGCGGCTACCTGACCGAATGGACCTGGCGGGCCATCTTCTGGGTGAACCTGCCGGTGGCCGCCGTCGCACTGGTGCTGGTCGCGCTCTCCAAGCCGGTCACGGAGATCCGTCCGGCGCCCATGGACTACCGGGGCCTGGTCCTGATCGCCGGCGGTGTCGGGCTCAGTGTCTTCGGGTTCCAGCAGTCGCAGGTCTGGGGCTGGTCGAACCCGGCGATCGGGCTCTGCATCGCGGCCGGCGCCGCGCTGCTGGTCGTCTTCGTGCTCGTCGAGAAACGCACCGCCTCGCCGCTGATCCAGGTGGACATCTTCCGCATCCGCGCGTTCTCCGTGCAGAACCTCGTGCTCGGCGTCTCGATGCTGGTCTTCGTCCCGGTGTTCTTCTTCTCCAGCGAGTACGCGCAGATCGCGCTGGGCGACTCCTCCTCGGAGGCCGGTGTCTTCCTGCTCTACTTCTTCATCGGGTTCGTGATCGCCTCGCAGATCGGCGGCCGGATGCTCGACCGGGGCGGCGCGAAGCGGCCGGTGGTGCTCGGGTGCGTGCTGGCCACGGTCGGGTTCTACCTGTGGGCGGGCGACGTGACCTCGCTGAGCTTCAGCGAGCAGCAGTGGGACATCGTGCTGGCCGGCGCAGGCATGGGTTTCATGCTCTCGCCCGCGAGCACGGACGCGGTCAACCGCGCCTCGCGGCTGTCCTACGGCGAGGCGACCGGCATCACGCAGACGGTTCGCAACTACGCCGCGAGCCTGGGACTGGCCGTGCTGGGCACCGTCTTGGTCACCGACCTGCGCTCCCGGCTGACCGACTCCCTGGTGGCCCAGGGCGTGCCGCCCGACCAGGCGTCCGCCACGGCCGCCCACCTCTCCCAGGTCCAGGCGCAGAGCGGAGGGAGCGGAGGCACCGCGGACATCCCGCAGTTCTTCCGGGTCGACTTCGCGCACGCCACCCAGACGGTCTTCTACTGGATGGCGGGCATCATGGCCGTGGCCGCGGTGGTGGCGATCGTCGGCCTCCGCCCGGGCGTGCAGGCCGAGCCCGCCCCCGAGCAACAGCAACCCCTCCCGACCGGCCACGAGGGCCAGGCCTGAGCCGGCAACCAGGCGGACCGGCGCCGGACAGCAGGCGGCCACACCCGGCACACCTCTTGCTCACCAACCGACAAGCCTTCAAACACCAGGACAACAACCCAATCAGGCTATGAATTGGCGGCAGTTTCCCAAAAATTGGTGTAGAATCCTAGGCATAAGGGGGCCTTGGGGCTGATGCGGAAGCCATCGGCAGGCCACCCGCCGACAGGGGGAACGACCGTCATGAACTACCACCTCGACACCGCGCGCGCCATCATCGACGAGCGGATGCGGGAGGCCGAGCAGCACCGCCTCGCCCACGCGCTGTACCTGAAGAACCGCGCCGAGGCCAAGACCCGGCGGGCCCGCCTGCTCCTCGCCCGCCTCGGCGGATGAGCACCGCCCCGGCAGGGCGTCACCCGCGGCGTGACGCCCTGGCCACCGGCCGGCCGGCGGGTCGCTGACCCGGGAGCAGCGTCTCCCCGCTCATCGAACACCGGCCACGGCCGCACCACCGCGGCTCCGGAGTGCGCCCGCCCCTGACGCGGTTGACGATCCGGTCCCCGTACGACAGCCGGCCGGAAGCCCGCCGGCCCGTCTTCCGCAGGTGCCCGTGCGCCGCCGCGAAGCGGGCCGTGATCCACCCGACTCCGCCTCCGCGAGCTCGACGCCGGCCTCAGGAACACCTTCGCGAGCTCGTTCCGCCCCGGCCGAGCCGGCCGCCATGGCGGCCCGGCGGCGCCCCGGTCAGGCGCGTACCCACTCGGCAGTCCTCCGCCGAGATCCTTCCGCCGGCCTCGAATCCGATGACCCCTGCCGGCAGGTCACGCAACCGGTCGATCACGGCGACTCCTCCACACGGGTGCTGGTCAGGCGTCGGCCGCCGCTGCACCCCCGGTTCGGAGGGGCGACGAGGGATCAGCGGCCGGCGGCTCGGGGGTAGTGACGCAGGAACAGCGCCTCGACCAGGGCCATCTTCTCGATCTCGGCCGGGTCGACGCTCTCGTTGGGGGCGTGGATGAGGCAGCGCGGCTCCTCCACGCCCATCAGGATCAGCTCGGCGTCGGGGAAGGCCGAGGCGAGGACGTTGCACAGCGGGATCGAACCGCCCTGGCCCAGGTAGGAGACCGGCTTGCCGTACGCCTCGCGCATGGCGCGGTCGAGCGCGGCGTAGGCCGGCCCGTCGGTCGCCGCGCGGAACGGCGATCCGGTGCCCTCCCGTTCGACCTCGACGTGCGCGCCCCAGGGGGCCGCGGCCTTGAGGTGGGCCGTGAGGGCGTCGGCGGCCGCGCCGGCGTCCGTCCCGGGCGGTACTCGCAGGCTCACCCGGGCCCTGGCCCGGGCGGGGACGGCGCCGGCCGAGCCGACCACGGGCGGGCAGTCGATACCGAGCACGGTGACCGCCGGGCGTGCCCACAGCCGGTCGGCGACACTGCCGGAGCCGAGCAGTGCGACGCCGTCCAGCACCCCGGCGTCCGCGCGGAACCGCTGCTCGTCGTAGCCGACGCCCGGCCAGGTGCCGCCGCCGTCCAGGCCGCGGACGCGGGTGCCGCCGTCGGCGTCGCGCAGCGAGTCGAGCAGGCGGATGAGCGCGGCGAGCGCGTCGGGGGCCGGGCCGCCGAACATGCCGGAGTGCACGTCCCCGGCCAGGGTGGAGACGGTGACCACGACGTCGGCCAGGCCGCGCAGCACCGTCGTCGCCGTCGGGGTGCCCACGGCGGCGTTGCCGGTGTCGCAGATCAGCAGGGCGTCCGCGTGCAACTCGTCGGCGTGGCCGGGGACGTAGGCCTCCAGTCCGCCGGTGCCCTGCTCCTCCGATCCCTCGACGACCAGCTTGATGCCCACCGGAACGTCGTCGCCGAGCGCCCGCAGGGCGGTGAGGTGCAGGACGATGTTGCCCTTGCAGTCCGCGGCGCCGCGCCCGTACCAGCGGCCGTCGCGCTCGGTGAGCTCGAACGGCGGGGAGTGCCAGGCGGCGTCGTCCAGCGGGGGCTGGACGTCGTAGTGGCTGTAGAGCAGGACGGTGGGGGCGCCGGGCGGGGGCGGACGGTGGCCGAGGACGGCGTGGCTGCCGTCCGGGGTCTCCACCAGGCGGACGTCCTGCAGCCCGGCCTCGGCGAAGGCGGCGGCGACCCAGTCGGCCGTGCGCCGGCAGTGCTCGGGCGGGAACTGGCGGGCGTCGGCGACGGACGGCATCGCCACCAGTTCGGCGAGGTCGGCCATGGCCCGGGGCATCAGTGCGGCGACCCGGGCGGCGAGGTCGTCGGCCGCGTGCGGGGCGGCGGTCGGCTCAGTCATCGACGCGGTCCGCGGTCTTGAGCGCGTCGAACCGTTCCCGGTAGCCCGCCGGCCTGTCCGGGCAGTACACCTTGATCACTTCGGCGCCCGCCGCCAGGATCCGGCTGTCGGCGATGACCGGGCGCCTCCCGGGACCGGCCGGCGCCGTTGGCGATCCGGACCCGCCACAGACCCTGCCGCCTCCGGCCCGGCCGGCGCCACCACCCGGCCTGTCAACGGTGCTCAACGGAAGCCTCCTCACCCGGCCGGTCGACGCTTCACACGTCGTCTCCGATCGTGGCGGCCCTCCGTTCCCGCCGCACGCCCGCTTGGGCCGTTGGACGTGACCGGGGCCCCGGCACCGGAGATGCCCCTCCGGTCAGCACTGGGGGAAGTTGACGGCGAGGCCGCCGAGTGCGGTCTCCTTGTACTTGCTGCTCATGTCCGCCCCGGTGTCGCGCATGGCACGGATGGCGGCGTCGAGCGGGACGAGGTGCCGCCCGTCGCCGTTGAGGGCGAGGCGGGCCGCGGCGATGGCCTTGAGGCTGCCGATGGCGTTGCGTTCGATGCAGGGGATCTGGACGAGTCCGGCGACGGGGTCGCAGGTCAGGCCGAGGTGGTGTTCCAGGGCGATCTCCGCGGCGTTCTCCACCTGGCCGGGGGTACCGCCCAGGAGTTCGGCCAGGCCGGCGGCGGCCATGGCGGCGGCGGTGCCGACCTCTCCCTGGCAGCCGACCTCGGCGCCGGAGACGGAGGCGTTGCGCTTGACGATGATGCCGATGGCGGCGGCGGTGAGCAGGAAGCGCACGGTGCCGTCGTCGTCGGCGCCGGGGACGAACCGGTGGTAGTAGTGCAGGACGGCGGGGAGGACGCCCGCGGCGCCGTTGGTGGGCGCGGTCACGACCCGGCCGCCGGCGGCGTTCTCCTCGTTGACCGCCAGCGCGTGGAGCGCGACCCAGTCCATGGCGTGCAGCGGGTCGCCGGGACCGCCGTGCCGGCGGAGGCGGCGGTGGAGCGCCGGGGCGCGACGGGGGACGTCCAGGCCGCCGGGCAGGGTGCCCTCGGTGCGACAGCCGCGGTCGACGCAGTCGCGCATGACGTCCCACAGGCGCAGCAGCCGTTCGCGGACCTCGCTCTCGGGCCGCCGGGCGGTCTCGTTGGCCAGCATCAGGTCGCTGATCCGGCCCTCTCCGGCCCGGTTGACGAGCTGTTCGGCGTCGGTGAAGGGGTGGGGCACCTCGTGCGGGGCGTCACGGGCCTCGTGGAGCAGGAAGCCCCCGCCGATGGAGTGGAAGGTCCGGCTGTCCAGAACGACGTCGTCCCGGTCGAGGGCGGTGAACGTCAGGGCGTTGGGGTGGGCGTCCGGCAGGAACCGGTGGTGGAGGACGAGAGCGAACTCGACGGCCTGCGACCCACACAGCCGGACCCGGCGCTCGGCCGTGATCCGGCGGAAGCGCTCGTCGGCGGTGGTGACGTCGACCGTCTCCGGCCGTTCGCCGGCGAGTCCGAGCAGGACGGCCTTGTCGGTGCCGTGACCGACCCCGGTGGCGGCCAGCGAGCCGTACAGTTCGACGTCGATGGTGGCGACCTCGGCCAGCACGCCCTCCCGCTCCAGCCCCCCGACGAAGTGGTGGGCGGCGCGCATCGGCGCCACCGTGTGGGAGCTTGACGGTCCGATGCCGACGCGGAACAGGTCGAACACGCTGATCAATGAGGGCTCCAGGGGGAGGCGGCCGGGGGTGGGGCTATCGGTCTACCGCCCGCCGGACCCGCGTGGTGGCGACGGACCGCCACTGGCGTGGACGGGCACCCGGCCGGGATTGCGGACCTCCGTCCGGCCGCCCTGCCGGTCCGGGGCTCCGGCCGGATGGTGCGGATCCCGGTCGGGCCTGGTGTGGATCTTGGTCCAGGGGGGTCTCGCCCGACACCTACCGGTTGGTACGTGCCACGATGCCCGGCACACCGCACGCAGCCGGCAGCGACGGGGCCGGAGCGGCCGTGCCGCTTCCGGTGCACGCCCGAGCCGGCCCACCTTGACCGGGAGAAACGCCGATGACCGCCGAGGACCTGCCGACGCACCTGTGCCGCCTGGGGCTGACACGCCGTGAGGCGGAGGCCTACACCGCGCTGCTCGCCGCCCGGTCCGACGACGGCGGGCGGCCGGCCGGGAGCCCGCGGTGCGACCGGGGAGCGCCCGGGGACCGCGGCCCGGACGGCGATCCGGCGCTGCAGCAGGACCTCGCCCAGCTGCGCAGGCTCGGCCTGGTCACCGTCTCGGAGGCCGAGGGCGGCCGGCACGTCCCGGTGGAGCCCACCATCGCGCTGGAGTTCCTGGCGCACAGCCGCGCCGCGGAGCTAAGAGAGGCCCAGCAGGCCGCCGTCAACGCCTACGGCGGCTACCGGCGCTCCGTCAGTCCCCAACCGACCGAGAACCTGGTCGAGGTGGTCACCGGCGCCTCCATCGTCGAGCGCATCGAGACCATCGAGGCGGCCGCCGAGAGCGAGGTGCTGCGCTTCGACTCTCCGCCGTACCACACGCACGGGACGGCCAACCCGACGCAGATCGAGAAGCTCCGGCAGGGTGTGGAGTACCGCGTCGTGTACTCCCGGTCGGCCGTCCAGAACGCCGCGTACTACGCCGCCAACATCAAACCCTGTATCGCCGCCGGGGAGCAGGCCCGGATCCTGCCCACCGTCCCGGTGAAGCTCACCATCTTCGACGGCAGGCTGGCCATCGTGTCGATGTCGTTCGTCGAGGCGGAGGTCAACGACTCGCTGCTGCTGGTCCGTCCGTCGAGCCTGCTGTCCGCGCTCACGGGGTTGTTCGAGGCGTCCTGGCGGGCGGCGTTGCCGATGCACCTGAGCGGCCGTGTGCCGCCGGCTCTCACCCCGATCCACCGGCGCATCATCGAGCTGCTCGCCACCGGGGTCACCGACGACACCATCGCCGAGCTGCTGGGCGTCAGCCGCCGCACCCTCTCGCGCCACCTGGAACAGCTCAACTCCCGTGCCGGATCGGTCACCCGCTTCCAGATGGCCCTGCACGCGGCACGCAACGGCTGGATCTGATCCGGTCGCCGGCCGTTCGCGGCGGGGCCGGAAGCGACCCCGCCTCCAGACGGGCTGCAGCCACCGGCTCGTGTGCGACCTTCATGGCCAAAGTGCGCCAGTGGCGGCAAGTGACTCCTGCCACAGCCTTTCTGACGGTACTTCTGGTGCACCGGCTCCCCCCGCCGGACCGGAGTTCTCGCGTCGGGCCGTGAGCCCTCCCCCGTGCCGGGCTCGGCCGGGTCGACACGGCTCGCACCCTTCCGCCCGGATCCTGACCCCACCCAGGAGACGTTCATGCTCAGGAAGTTCGCCATCGGCACAGGCGTCACCGCCGGCGCCGACACCCTCTCCCCGGCAGGCGCCCGTTCCTCCGCCTCGCCGCGAGGCAGGAAGCCGTGGGAGTTCGGCGCCGGCCACGACAGCGCGCCTTCAAGCCCCCCGGCCACAACGGCCCTCCTGAGCTGAGGCTCCGACACACCCGCTTCACCGCAGCACCGTTCAGCGCAGAAAGCGGTCGGATGCCGCCCGGACAGCGGCCGGGTACGACCTCGGAGGCGGCCGGCCACGCGGGCCCGCGCCATCCTCACCTCTGAACGTCCGCCGCCGCATCCGCGTACCGCCTGGCCGGACGAACGCCCGCCGTCACCGGTCCGCCGGTCCGCCCGGACGACCGGCGCCTTCCGCGTCGTCGACGTCGGGCGCCCCACCACCCCCGTCCCGAAGCGGCGAACCCCGCCGCGCTCCTCGAGGAGTTCCCTTGTCCCTGTACCGCACACGTCGCCGTGCCCGTAGGACGAAGCCGACGACCGTGGTCGCCGTGGCCACCGCCGTCGCCGCCGCAGCGGCCGCGGTGGTCATCAGCCCGGCGAACGCGGCCCAGCACGCCACCGACGACGCGCGGACCGCCGCAGAGCCGATAGCCGGCCGCTACCTGGTGGTGTTCAAGGACGGTGCGGCGCCGCCCACTTCCCCCGCCCAGGAAACCCCCGTCCAGGAAGCCCCCGCACCAGGAGCCGCCGCGCAGGCCGGGCGGATGCCGGTGGCGGACGTCGCGGCCCGGCTGGCGCAGGCCCACGGCGGCTCCGTCCGGACGGTCTTCGACACGGCGCTGCACGGCTACGTCGCCGAGATGACACCGGCCGAGGCGAAGGCGGTGGCCGCGGACCCGGCGGTCGAGTCCGTGGAGCAGGACGGCATCCGGCACTCGGGGTCGGCGCCGCAGGCCGCCCAGGCGGCTTCGGTGGCCAGTTGGGGCCTGGACCGCATCGACCAGCGGAACCTGCCGCTGGACAACGGCTACACCGCACCGAACACCGCCGCCAACGTCACGGTCTACCTGGTCGACAGCGGACTGCGCACCACGCACAGCCAGTTCGGCGGGCGGGCGAGCATCGGGGTGGACCTGGTCGGTGACGGTCGCAACGGCGCCGACTGCCTGGGGCACGGCACCCACGTCGCGGGCACCGTCGGCGGCAAGGACTACGGGGTGGCCAAGGGCGTGCGGCTGGTCTCCGTCCGCGTCACCCCGTGCAACGACTCCATCCCCACGTCCGCCATCGTCTCGGCCGCCGACTGGATCACCAAGCACGCCGTCAGGCCGGCCGTGGTCAACATGAGCATCAACGGCGGCGTCAGTGCCGCGGAGGACAAGGCGATCCGCAACTCGATCGCCTCCGGCATCACGTGGGTGGTCTCCTCGGGCAACGGCGGTGCCGACGCGTGCAGGAACTCGCCCGGCGACATCGGCGAGGCCATCGTCGTGAACAACTCCACCTCGGCCGACCAGCGCCGCTCGGACTCGAACTGGGGCGCCTGCACGGACCTGTTCGCGCCCGGCACCGGCATCACCTCGGCCTGGAACGGCGGCGACGACGACAGCCACCAGCTGACCGGCACCTCGATGGCCGCGCCGCACGTCGCCGGTGCCGCCGCGCTCTACCTGTCGGCCCACCCCCAGGCCACTCCCGCGCAGGTCCAGGACGCGCTGGTCAAGGCCGCCACCACCGGCAAGATCGGCAAGGCCGGGACGAACACCCCGAACCGGCTCCTCTACGTCAGCGGCCTGGGCGACAACCCCACCAGGTGACGACCGCTCCCCGGGGTCGGGCTCCCCCGACCAACCCCCGACCAACCCCCGACCAGCTCCCGACCAGCTCCCCGGCCGGCCGCGCCCGCGCGTCCCGGCCGGTTCACCGAGCCCCGTCCGGGCCGGCGGCCGAGTGCCGCCGCCCGGGTCCTGAACCACCTCCCCGCACCCCGACACAGGAGACACCCATGTCCACCGGTACCCCCGGCCGTCACCGCCGCTCCCGGAAGAAGATCCTGCTCGCCGTCGCCCTGCCGACCGCCCTGGCGGCGGGCGCCGCCACCGCCACGGCGGGGATCGGCTCCGCCTCCGCCGCGGCGACCGTGCCGAAGCCGGACCACGTCGTCGTGGTCATGATGGAGAACCACGCCTTCCAGCAGATCATCGGCAGCAAGGACGCGCCGTACCTGAACTCGCTCGCCAAGGGCGGCGCCGTCCTCAAGGCCTCCTACGGCATCACCCACCCCAGCCAGCCGAACTACTTCGCCGTCTTCTCCGGCAGCACCCAGGGCGTCACCGACGACGGCTGCTACAAGGTCGGCTCCATGTCGGCCCCCAACCTGGCCTCCGAGCTGATCGCGGCGGGCAGGACCTGGGGCAGCTACAACGAGTCGCTGCCGAGCGAGGGATCCACCACCTGCAAGAGCGGCAAGTACGCCCAGAAGCACAACCCCTGGTTCGCGTTCAAGAACGTGCCGACCGCCACCGGCCACACCTTCGACCAGTTCCCCACGGACTTCGGCAAGCTCCCCGCCGTCTCCTTCGTCACCCCCAACCTCTGCTCCGACATGCACGACTGCTCCGTGGGCACCGGCGACGGCTGGATCAAGAACAACCTCGGCGCGTACGCCGAGTGGGCCAGGACCCACAACAGCCTGCTCGTCATCACCTACGACGAGGACGACAAGCACAGCGGCAACCAGATCCCCACCGTGCTGTACGGACAGCCCGTCAAGGCCGGCTCCGCGCCGACCACCAAATACAACCACTACGACATGCTCCGCACCCTGGAGGACCTGGCCGGGCTCGGCACGCACGCCGGCAAGGCGGCCAACGCCCACGACATCGCCGGCGTCTGGAGCTGACCTTGTACCTCGCGGACAGCCGACGTTCCGCGGCGTCCGCCGCCGCCCCGGCCCCCGGGCCGGGGCGGTCCGCGCGGATCGCCCCCACCGTCCTCGCCCTCGGCACGGTCAGCCTGATCACCGACGTCTCCTCCGAGATGGTCACCGCCGTCCTGCCG
This sequence comes from Kitasatospora sp. NPDC047058, assembly GCF_040643935.1. Lineage (NCBI taxonomy): Bacteria > Bacillati > Actinomycetota > Actinomycetes > Kitasatosporales > Streptomycetaceae > Kitasatospora > Kitasatospora sp. NPDC047058. Next base: position 41,303 of record NZ_JBEYVJ010000013.1, read on the forward strand.
CTCTACCTCGTCACCGCGCTCGGTGTCTCCCCGCTCGGCTTCGGCGTGCTGGACGGCGTCTTCAACGGCGCCTCCGCCGTCCTGCGGCTGCTCGGCGGCTTCCTCGGCGACCACGGCGGCGGACGCCACAAGGCCGTGGCCGGCGCCGGCTACGGCCTCTCCGCGCTCTGCCGGCCCGCGCTCCTCCTGGTCCGCACCACGCCGCTGATCGGCCTCGTCCTCGCCGCCGACCGGGTGGGCAAGGGGCTGCGGACCGCACCCCGTGACGCCATGATCTCCCTCGCCACCCCGCCCGAGCGGCGCGGCCGCGCCTTCGGCGTGCACCGGGCGATGGACACCGTCGGCGCGCTGGCCGGGCCCCTGCTCGCGTTCCTCATCCTGCGCGCAGCCCCCGGCGGCTTCCACGCCGTCTTCACCGTCAGCTCGTACGTCGCGGCACTGGGCGTGCTCGTCCTGGTCCTCCTCGTCCCCGGCCGCAGCCTGCGCTCCACACCCGCCCCCACGGCGCGGCTGCGCCTGCGCGAGCTGCTGCACCTGCCGGCCCTGCGCCGGATCACGGCGTGCGCCGCCCTGCTGGGGCTCGCCACGGTCAGCGACTCCTTCGTCTACCTGCTGCTGCAGCGGCGGCTCGGTCTCCCGGCGGCCTGGTTCCCGCTGCTGCCGCTGGGCACCGCCGCCGTCTACCTGCTGCTCGCCGTCCCGTCCGGCGCGCTCGCCGACCGGATCGGGCGCCGGCGCGTGTTCGTGCTGGGCCATGCCGCACTGCTGACCGGCTACGGCCTGCTGCTCGCACGGCCCGGTGGCGGCGCGATGCCCGGTGGCGGTGCGGTGCTCGCCGCCGCGGTTCTCGCCCTGCACGGGCTCTTCTACGCCGCGACCGACGGCGTCCTCGCCGCCGCCACGGCGGGTGCCGTGCCCGAGCAGCGGCGCGGCGCGGGCCTCGCCCTGGTCGGCACCGGCCAGGCCGCCGGACGCTTCGCCTGCTCGCTCGCGGTCGGCGCGCTCTGGAGCCGCTGGGGCGACACCGCCGCCCTGGCCGCCATGACCGTGGCCCTCACCGTCGCCGTCACGATCGCCGCCCGCCTGCTGGGCCGGCTCACCGACGGCGGCGGGCGGGCGGCGGGCGGCTGACCGGCCGCGGTGCCCGCCCGCTTCTCCTACCGTTCCCCCTGCCGTTCCCTCCTGCCGTTCCGCCCTGCCGCTCCGCCCGCCCGTCGAAGCACCCCTGGAAGAGGACCCCGTATGACCTTCGGCCGCCGCCTCCTCGTCCTGTTCGCCGCAGCCGCCGTCCTCGTGGCGGCGGGCGCCTGGACCGTCCTGCGCGCCGGCGACGCGAGCCGGGGCGGCGACCGGGCGGACGACGGTCCGCCGGCCAGGGCGGGCGTCGTCACCCTGGGACCGCACGCCGACGGAGCGCAGCTGGTGTTCCGCTCCATGACCTGGGGCCCCCGGCGCGACCACCTCGCCGCGGTCCCGCTCGCCGGTCCCCGGACGACCCGGACGGTGGCGGTGCCGGCCTGCCTGCGCTTCCACGCCGCCGCCGGCACCGGGATCTGCCTCCAGGCCGTGCACGGTCTGCTGGAGGACACCTACCGCGCGGTCGTCCTCGACGCCGACCTGCACGAGCGGCGCGGGTACGACCTCGCCGGCATCCCCACCCGGGCACGGGTGTCGCCCTCGGGACACCTCGTCGCCTGGACGGTCTTCGTCGGCGGCGACTCCTACGCCGGCACCGACTTCTCCACCCGCACCACGATCCTGGACACCCGCACCTGGACCCTCCAGGACGACCTGGAGACGTACGCCGTCACCCTCGACGGGAAGCCCTACCGCGCCGCCGACACCAACATCTGGGGCGTCACCTTCGCCGACGACGAGCACTTCTACGCCACCCTCGCCACCGGCGGGCAGACCCACCTGGTCGCCGGCGACACCGGCCGGCACACCCTCACCACCCTGCACGACAACGTCGAGTGCCCGTCCCTGTCCCCCGACGGCCGCCACATCGCCTACAAGAAGCGCGTCCCCGGCCTGAGCGACGACGCCCCCTGGCGGCTCTACGTCCTCGACCTGGCCACCATGGCCGAGACGGCGACCACCGAGGAGCGCACCATCGACGACCAGGCCCTCTGGCTGGACGACCGCACCCTCGCGTACGCACTCCCCGGCGACGACGGCAGCGACCTGTGGACCGTCCCCGCCGACGGTACCGGCACCCCGGCCCTGCTCGCCGCCGCCGCCCTCTCCCCCGCCGTCGTGCGGTGACACGACCCGTCTCGCCGGTCCGGCCCGGACGGCGGCCGGGGTCGCCCCGGGATTTCCGGCGCCGGCCGCCCGGACAACTCCTGCAACACGCGTCACAATACATAACTCCATTCCCGATAAACCCGTTCCGTCACCGCCCGGTTGATCAAGCTTCAAATCTCGACCACGCATTTCACACATCGCCCTCTTCGGGCGGCCCCGATGCTCTAGATTGATTTTCACTTCGTACGACTGGATGCGAGGTGACAGATAGCGATCTACAGGTCAGCCACTGCGGACGGTCAGTAGTCATGTCCCCGGCGGCAGGTACCCGAGAGGGCTTTGCGTGCGGAGAGCAGCCGTCGACGGTTTATCCACGCACCCGCCCCGGTGGGATGTTTCACGTAGCACTGCAATAGCCGTTCGCCATTCGCGGGAGGAGGGGCCTCCCGGAGGTAGGAACAGCGCGGCACGGGAGGCGGGGCCTCCCGGGGGGAGGAACAGTGCGGGAGGCGCAGGCCTCCCCGGGGGGAGGAACCGTGTGGAGCGAGCACGTCGAACCCACTGCCGACCTGGACGGGGCTGTCAAGCAGGGGGAAGGAGAATTGGCCATCCCGTTTCAACCGGCGCGGGGGCGTCCGGCCAACGGGAAAATCGGCCGGCCCGCGCTCGACTGGGAGCAGCAGTACCGCCGTACCGTCATCATCAGCGATACCGCGGCCACCGCGTTCGTGGTGGGCGCGATTGGCCGCTTCTTCGGCGTTAGGGACGCGGCCAACTGGCACGAGAAATGGGGAATTCTCGCCTTCTGCACCGAGCTGCTGGTGCTGGGGGCGCTGGCGATGACCCGGTCGTGGGCTCCGGCCGTACTCGGCCAGGGCGCCGAGGAATTCCGCCGGCTCGGCCGCGCACTGTTCACGGCGGCCGTCGTGCTCGCGCTCGGCGGGATCGCCCTCACCTCGCACAACATCAAGCTCTGGATCTTCGTCGCGATCCCGGCGATCACGCTGGTCACCATGACCGAGCGGTACCTGCTGCGCCTCTGGCTGCACAAACAGCGGAACGCAGGACGGTGCCTGCGCCCGGTGCTCGCCGCCGGAAGCCCGGCCACCGTGCGTGACCTGATCGCCCGGACCCGCAAGTTCCCGCACCTCGGCTGGCGGGTGGAGGCGGTGTGCACGCCGTACAGCCTCGGGCGCAACCAGGACCGGCTGGACGGGGTGCCGATCGTCGGCCGGCTGACGGACGTCGCCAACCACGTCCGCCGCGACGGCTACCGCGTCGTCGCGGTCACGCCCGACCCGCACTGGTCACCGGACCGGCTGCAGCGGCTGGCGTGGAACCTCGAGGGCGGCGACGCCGAGATGGTCGTGGCCCCCGTGCTGATGGAGGTGGCCGGCCCGCGGCTGCACGTCGACGCGGTGCTCGGGATCCCGATGCTGCGGGTCAGCATGCCCGCCTTCACCGGCGGCCCGCGGGTGGTCAAGGAGGTCTTCGACCGGCTGGGTGCCGCGGTCCTGCTGGTCCTGTTCGCGCCGCTGATGGTGCTGGTCGGGCTGCTCGTGCTGGTGGACAGCCGGGGCGGGGCGTTCTACCGGCAGCCCAGGGTCGGCAAGGACGGCCGCGAGTTCACCCTGGTGAAGTTCCGGACCATGGTCGTGGGTGCCGACCAGGCCCGGGCCGAGCTGGCCGACCGCAACGAGGGCGCCGGCCTGCTCTTCAAGCTCCGCCGGGATCCGCGGGTGACCCGGGTCGGCGGAGTGCTGCGGCGGTACTCGCTCGACGAGCTCCCGCAGCTGCTCAACGTGCTCGCCGGCTCGATGTCGCTCGTCGGTCCGCGGCCTCCGCTTCCGGAGGAGTCCGCCGCGTACGGCCCGGACATCCGGCGGCGGCTGCTCGTCAAGCCCGGGCTCACCGGCCTGTGGCAGATCAGCGGGCGGAGCGACCTGCCGTGGGAGGAGGCGGTCCGGCTCGACCTGCGGTACGTCGAGGACTGGTCGCTCGCCCTCGACACGGTGATTTTGTGGAAGACGCTGCGCGCGGTGATCCAGGGTCAGGGGGCCTACTGATGCGCCGGGTGCAGCGTCCGATCGGCGCGCGGACAGCCGGCCGGAAAGGCCGGCCGGAGGGGAGGAGCGGGTCATGAGGGTCAGCGTCCTGGGTCTCGGCTACGTGGGCTGCGTGTCGGCCGCGTGCCTGGCCAGCCTGGGTCACGAGGTCATCGGCGTGGACGTGAACCAGGTGAAGGTCGACCTGGTCAACGACGGCAAGGCCCCGGTGGTGGAGGAGCGGATCGGCGAGCTCATCGCCGAGGTCGTGCGGTCCGGAGCGCTGCGCGCCACCCACGACGTCCGCGAGGCGATCACGGGCAGCGAGGTGTCGCTGGTCTGCGTGGGCACGCCCTCGGAGCCCAACGGCAGCCTGTGCACCACCTACCTGGAGCGGGTCACCGAGCAGATCGGTGCCGCGGTGGCCGAGCGGGGCGGGCGGCAGACCGTCGTGTTCCGCAGCACCATGCTCCCGGGCACCTGCCTGAACCTGCTGGTGCCGATCCTGGAGAAGTACGCCGGCGGCACGGCCGGGGTGGACTTCGGGGTCGCGGTCAATCCGGAGTTCCTGCGCGAGGGCACCAGCGTGCGGGACTTCTTCGACCCGCCCAAGACCGTCATCGGCGAGCTCGACCGGGAGAGCGGCGACGTGGTCGCGGCGCTGTACGGCGGACTGCCCGGCGAGGTGTTCCGGGTGCCCGTCCCGACGGCCGAGGCGATCAAGTACGCGGACAACGCGTTCCACGGCCTCAAGATCGGCTTCGCGAACGAGCTGGGCGCGGTGTGCCAGGCGCTCGGGGTGGACTCGCACCGGGTGATGGACGTGTTCCTGGCCGACCGGAAGCTGAACATCAGCCCCGCCTACCTGCGGCCCGGCTTCGCCTTCGGCGGCTCCTGCCTGCCCAAGGACCTGCGCAGCCTGGTCCACGCGGCGCGGCGGGCCGACGTCTCGGTGCCGATCCTCTCCCACGTGCTGTCCTCCAACTCCGACCACCTGCAGCGCGCGGTGGACCTGGTCGAGCGCACCGGCAAGCGCCGGGTGGGCCTGTTCGGCCTGTCCTTCAAGCCCGGGACCGACGACCTCCGCGAGAGCCCGCTGGTCGAACTGGCGGAGCGGCTCTTCGGCAAGGGCTACGACCTGCGGATCTACGACCCCAACGTGAACCTCTCCCGGCTGCTCGGCGCGAACCGCGAGTACATCGAGACCCGGCTGCCGCACCTCGCGCAGCTGCTCGCGGAGTCCGTCGACGAGGTGCTCGGGCACGCCGAGGTGTGCGTGGTCGGGACCAGGGACCCGGCCGTGCTGTCGGCGCTGCCGCACGGCGGCGGCCCGGCGATCGTCGACCTCATCCGCCTTCCCGACGCCGAGGCGCGCCGGACCGAACCGGGGTACATGGGCCTTGCTTGGTGACGCAGCGTTCGACGACACACCGCCCGGTGGCACGGCCGGCGACGGGCCGGCCCGGCGCGCGCTGATCCTGGTGGAGAACCTGTCGGTGCCGTTCGACCGGCGGGTGTGGCAGGAGTGCACGACGCTGCGCGACGCGGGCTGGACGGTGGACGTCATCTGTCCCCGCGGGAGCAAGCGGGACACGGAGGCGGAGGCCGAGATCGACGGGGTGCGGATCCACCGCTACCCGTTGCGCGCGGCCACCGGCGGGCCGGCCGGCTACCTGCGGGAGTACGGATCGGCGTTGTGGCACACCGCCCGGCTGGCCCGCAGGGTCGGTCCGGTCGACGTGGTCCACGCCTGCAACCCGCCCGACCTGCTGTTCCTGCCGGCCCTGTGGCTGAAGCGGCGCGGCGCGCGGTTCGTGTTCGACCAGCACGACCTGGTACCGGAGCTGTACCTCTCCCGGTTCGACCGCGGCCGGGACCTGCTCTACCGCGCCGTGTGCGCGCTGGAGCGGCTGACCTACCGGGCCGCGGACGTCGTGCTCGCCACGAACGAGAGCTACCGGGACGTCGCGGTGCGCCGCGGCGGCCGGCGGCCGGAGGACGTCTTCGTGGTGCGCAGCGCGCCCGACACCGACCGGTTCCGGCCGGTGCCGCCCGAGCCGGAGCTGAAGCGCGGCAAGCCCCATCTGCTGTGCTACCTCGGCGTCATGGGCCCGCAGGACGGCGTCGACTACGCCCTCAGGGCCCTCGCGAAGCTGCGCGACGAGCTCGGGCGGACCGACTGGCACGCGGTGTTCGTCGGCGCCGGCGACACCTTCGACTCGATGGTGGAGCTGTCCCGGCGGCTCGGGCTCTCGGACCAGGTGGAGTTCACCGGGCGCGTTCCGGACGCCGACCTGGTGCGCTACCTGTCCACCGCGGACGTGTGCCTCTCCCCCGACCCGCGCAATCCGCTCAACGACGTGTCGACCATGAACAAGGTCCTGGAGTACATGGTGATGGGCCGGCCGGTCGTCTCGTTCGACCTCCGGGAGGCGCGGGTCTCCGCCGGTGACGCCGCCGTGTACGCGCCCGCCAACGACGAGGTCGGGTTCGCCGGACTCGTCGCACAGCTGCTGGACGACCCGGAGAAGCGGGCCTGGATGGGCAAGCTCGGCCAGGAGCGGATCAACGGGCCGCTCTCCTGGCGGAACTCCCAGCGGTCGCTGCTCGCCGCCTACGCCGCCGCCTGCCGTGGCCGCGCGCCGGTGGCGGCGGGCGGCCCGGGCCGGGCAGGGAGCAGGCCGCGCCGTTGAGCGACGACACGATACGCCTGGTCACGATCGGCCGGATCCTCCGCCGGCGCTGGCGGCTCCTCACCGTCCTCGCCCTGCTGGGTGCGCTCGTCGGGTACGGCGCCTCGCTGCTCTTCCCGCCGCGGTACACGACGTCGGCGTCGGTGCTGCTGCCGGGGGCGTGGCAGGAGCGCGAGCTGCTGACCCAGGCGGAGATCGCGACCAGTTCGGTGGTGCTCGACCGCACGGCCGCCGCACTCGGCTGGGCCGGGGTGGGCGGCAGCGAGCTGCGGGACCGGGTGAGCGCCACGGCCGCGGACGGGAACATCATCAAGATCTCGGGTACGGCCGAGACCCCGGAGCACGCTCAGCAGCTGTCCGACCAGGCGGCCCGTCAGTTCGTCACGTTCGCCGCGCGGATCGCGGGTGACGGCACCGACCCGGAGGCGACGCAGCCCGAGGCGCTGCGGCAGATGGTGGTGCAGGCCAGCCGTCGCATCACCGACCTGGCCGACGCGGCCGATCCGGGCAAGACCGTGGAGAGCGTGCAGACCCGCACCGAGCTGGCGAAGCTGCGCACCGCGCTGCAGGAGGCCGTCAAGAAGCTGGACCAGGCCGATCCGGCGGTCAGCAAGGCCAACATGGTCGTCATGGGGCCGGCGGCCCGGCCGTCCGGCGAGGCGGCGCCGACGAGGGTTCAGCTCGTCGTCGCCGGGGCGCTGACCGCGTTCCTGCTCGCGGTCATCGGCCATCTCACCGCCGCCCGGATGAGCCGCCGGCTGCGCACCGAGCCGGAGATCGCCGCGGCGCTGGGCTCGGCGCTGCTCGGCACCGTCGACGTGCCCGGTGAACGGCCCGCGCACCGGCCGGGAGGCCGCGGCCCGCGGGCCCTGATCCGCCGGCTGCTGGGCACCGACGTCCGGTGGGACCTGCCGGCCCCGCACGCCTCCGGCGACGAGGCCAGCCGGCAGCTCCGCTACCGGCGGGTGTGCGCCCGCCTCCGGGACCGGCTTCCGGCGGCCGGACGGCTGCTGGTGGTCGTCCCGGACGGGGACGAGATGGCCCGCCGGGCCGCCGGGCAGCTCGTCGCGGAGGCCGGGAGCGATCCGCTGCTGCGGGTGGCGGAGGTCCCGGTGTCCCGGCCGCTGGTGCCGGACCGCGACGACGAGTCCGGTGCTCTGGTCGTGCTCAGCGCGGGCAGCTGGACGGCGGGGGAGCTGGCCGGCATCGCCGGGGCGTGTGCGGACGCCGGGCACGAGGTCGTCGGCATCGTCGTCGCCGGCCCGGTCCGGGTCCGTCCGGCGCGCCCGTCCGGCCGTCGTCCGGACGGCGCCACGGCGGCGCTCGCGGACGGCACGACGCCGGCGCTCACGGCCGGCGACGACGCGGGGAGAGGTACGGGGTGACGACGCGTACGACTTCGGAGGCGCCGGCGGCCGCTCCGCTGGTGGACCTCCAATCGCTGGTGATCGCGGTGCGCAGGCGGCGCCGTCTCTGGTGTTCCCTGGCGCTGCTCGGGCTGCTGCTCGGCGCTGCGGTGGCGGTCCTGCGGCCGCCGCCGCCGACCGCGGTGGCCAAGGTCCTGGTCGCGCACGAGGCGGACCAGCCGAACGACCCCGGGACGCTGATCCGCACCGACGTCGCCGTGCTGCAGACCACGGGGATCGCCGGCAAGGCCCTGCAGTCCCTCGGGTCCCCGGAGAAGCCGGAGGACTTCCTGAAGGACTGCACGGCTGTCGGCCTGACCAACAACCTGCTGCAGATCGATGTGACGGCGCACAGCGACGCGGAGGCGGTGGCCCGGGCCAAGGCGCTGGCCGACGCGTTCGTCGCGGACCACGTGCGGCGGATCCAGGAGGCCGCGGACGCCGAGGCCAAGGCCCTGCTCGACCAGCGTGACCGCCTGCGGGACGAACTCGCCAAGGTCAACCAGGCGATCGGGGACGGATCGCAGCAGAGCGGGCCGAAGGCGTCGGCGAACCTGGAGTCGCTCTTCGCCAGCCGGGCCGAACTCACCTCGCGGATCACCGACTTCGGCCAACGCGCCGCGGAGGCCCGGGTCGGCCTGCCCCGGCTGGTGGCCGGCACCCAGATCGTGGACGCCCCGCGCGTGGTGCGGCAGTCCCTGCCCACGACCGCCGCCACCAACGGCGTGATCGGGCTCGTCCTCGGGCTGGTCCTCGGGCTCGCGGTGGCCGCGGTCGGCGCGGTGGTGGCGGACCGCCCGGTGCTGCGCCGGGAGATCGCGGCGAACCTCGGCGCCTCGGTCGTCGCGGAGCTGCGCGGGGTGCCCCGCCGGCCGGCCGGACGGTGGCAGCGCCGGCGGACCCGGGCGGCACGGACACGGCTCACCACGACCCTCGCCCGCGCCCTGGGCGGCTCCGCGGAGCCGGTGTCCCTGCTGGAACTGGGCTGTGCGCGCAGCACGGGCGTGATCGCCCTGGACCTCGCCCGGGCGCTGGCGGAGCAGGGGCCGGTGGTGATCGTCGACGGTCTGCCGGGCCGGCAGCTCGCCGGGCGCCGCGCGAAGCCGGGCGACCCGGCCGTGGTCGGCGGCGCGGACGCCGCGGCCGCGCCGGGTCCGGAGCGCCGGCTCGGCGTCGGCTCGGTGGCGCCCGGCACGGCGTGGACCGACCTGCGGTACCTGGGCACCCGGACGGTGCTCGTGGTGCGTGCCGGGCACGGCAGCGCCGCCTGGCTGCACACCGTGGCGCGGCAGCTGGCGGACCAGCACATTCCGGTGGCCGGTGTGGTGCTGGTCGACCCCGACCCGCGGGACCGGACCGACGGCACGCTGTGGGACGGGCCGCGCACCGCGGGGGTGTTCGGCCGGAACGACCGGAACGACGGGCCGGCCCGGCAGAACGGGACGGGCCGGCGGCGGACGGAGCGACTGCCGAAGTGGGCCGCACCGGTCCCGGACGGCGACCAGGAGGCACAGTAGGACATGTGTGGCATCGCAGGCACTTACCGGTGGCCGGACGGGAAGGTCGTGACCGACCTGCTCACCGACACCCTCGCCCACCGCGGCCCGGACGGGTCGGGCCGGTACAGCCACCCCGTCGGCGACGGCGAGGTGCACCTGGGGCACCGCCGGCTGGCCATCATCGACCTGTCCGGGACGGGCGCCCAGCCGATGGTCCGGGACGGCCTCGTCCTGACGTACAACGGCGAGCTGTACAACGCGCCCGAGCTGCGGGCCGAACTGGCGGCCGCCGGGGTGCGCTTCCGCGGGACCTCGGACACCGAGGTGCTGCTGGAGGCCTGGCGGCGCTGGGGCACGGACTGCCTGCCCCGGCTGCGCGGCATGTTCGCGTTCGGGGTCTTCGACGAGCGGACCGGTGAGCTGGTGCTCGCCCGCGACCAGCTGGGCATCAAGCCGCTCTTCCTGGTCCGGCGCGGCGAGGGCCTGGTGTTCGCCTCCGAGCTCAAGGCGCTGGCCGCCGCGACCGGCGGGTCGCTGCAGGTGGACCACGCGGCGCTGGTGGCCTCGCTGCTGTACTACTGGGTGCCGGACTCGCGGTGCGCGTTCCGCGAGGCGGAGAAGCTGCCGCCGGGGAGCTGGCTCCGGTGCCGCCCCGACGGCCGGGTGGAGCGCGGCCGGTTCTGGCACCTGCGGGAGGTCGCCGCCGAGGGCCGGGAGCGGGCCCGGGCCGGCGAGCGGCCGGACATCGCCGCCGTCGTCGAGGAGTCGACGCGGCGTCACCTGCTCTCCGACGTCCCGGTGGCGACCTTCCTCTCCGGGGGGCTGGACTCCAGCTACCTGACCGCGCTGGCGGCCCGCGACCACCCCGGCATCTCCGCCTACACGATCGGGTTCCGCGCCGAGGACGCCAGGTTCGAGGCGATGCCGGACGACCTCCGCTACGCCCGGCGGGTGGCCGAGCGGTTCGGCGTCGACCTGCACGAGATCGAGATCGCTCCGGACGTGCTCGACCTGCTGCCGCAGATGACGTACCACCTGGACGAGCCGATCGGCGACCCCGCCGCGATCAACACCTTCCTGATCTGCTCGGCCGCCCGGGAGGCCGGGGTCAAGGTGATGCTGTCCGGGATGGGTGCCGACGAGCTGTTCGCCGGTTACCGCAAGCACCTGGCCAACCGGCTCGCGCTGCGCTACCAGCGCATCCCGCGGCCGCTGCGGCGCGGCCTGTCCGCGGCCGTGGACCGGCTGCCGGTCGCCACGGCCCGCCGGGGGTTCCGGTCGGTGCGGTTCGCGAAGCGGTTCCTCTCCTTCGCCGACCTGCCGGAGGAGACCGCGTTCCGGCGCAGCTACACCATGTACGACCGGGACGAACTGCTCGCCCTGGTCGACCCGGACCTGGCCGGCACCGTCGAGGACGTGCTGACCGAGCACGCGGACGTCTACCGGGACAACGACCTCGACGACTTCGTCAACCGCATGTGCCTGGGCGACGCCCGGATGTTCCTGCCGGGCCTGAACCTCGCGTACACGGACCGGTCGAGCATGGCCGCGTCGACCGAGGTGCGGGTGCCGTACGTGGACGTCGAGGTGGTCAGGGCGGCGTTCACGGTGCCCGGCGACCGCAAGATCGTCGGCCGGCAGGGGAAGGCCGTCCTCAAGGAGGCGGCCACCTCGGTCCTGCCCCGGGAGATCGTGTACCGGCCCAAGGGCCTGTTCAGCGCCCCGCTGCGGGCCTGGATGAGCCGGGACCTGGCCCCGCTGGTGCGCGAGGTGATCAACGACGGCGAGCTCGTCCGGTCCGGGTTCCTGCGCCGCGACGCGCTGGCGCGGCTCGTCGCCGAGGACGCCTCCGGGCAGCGGGACTTCTCCAAGCACCTGTGGCACGTGCTGACCCTGGAGTACTGGTACCGCGGCGCGACCTCCGGCTCCGGCCACAGCACGCACGTGACGGCTTAGAGCTCACCTGACGGCTAAGAAGCAAGGGGACTTCCGGTGAAACAGGTTGTGCAGAACTACAAGACCGGCGAGCTGTCGGTGCTCGACGTGCCGGTGCCGGGGTGCAAGCCGGGCGGGGTGCTGGTCCGCACCGCCTTCTCGCTGATCTCCACCGGGACCGAGATGATGAAGGTGTCCGAGGCCGGCATGTCGATGGTGGGCAAGGCCCGCTCGCGTCCGGACCAGGTGGCCAAGGTCATGCAGAGCGTGGCCGTCAACGGCCTGCCCGCCACCTACCGCAAGGTGATGGGCAAGCTGGACTCCTACACGCCGCTGGGCTATTCGCTGTGCGGGGTGGTCGAGCAGGTCGGCGCCGGGATCGACGACGTGAAGGTCGGCGACCTGGTGGCCTGCGCCGGCAACGAGCACGCGCTGCACGCCGAGTTGAACTGGGTGCCCAGGAACCTCTACGCCCGGGTACCGGAGGGCCTCGCGCCGCGGCACGCCGCCTTCGGCACCGTCGGGTCGATCGCGCTGCAGGGCGTCCGCCAGGGCGAGCCGCAGCTCGGCGAGGTGGCGCTGGTCATCGGCCTCGGGCTGATCGGGCAGCTGGTGGTGCAGCTCCTCACCGCCTCGGGCGTCCGCGTCGTCGGGGCGGACCCCGACCCGGCGCGCTGCGAACTCGCCGAGGGCCTGGGCGCCGTGGCCTGCGGCGACCCCGGCTCCGCGGCCGTGGAGAACGCCGTCGCCGAGCTGACCGGCGGTCACGGCGTGGACCAGGTGTACCTGGCCGCCGGCGGCGGCAGCAACCAGCCCGTGGAGCTGGCCGCCCACCTGAGCCGGGACCGCGGCCGGGTCGTCGACATCGGCAAGTGCCGCCTGGACCTGCCGTGGAACGCGTACTACGAGAAGGAGCTGGACGTCCGGTTCTCCCGCTCGTACGGCCCCGGGCGCTACGACCCGGAGTACGAGCTGGAGGGGCGGGACTACCCGATCGGCTACGTGCGCTGGACGGAGCGCCGCAACCTGGCGTGCTTCCTCGACCTCCTCGCCCGCGGCCGCGTCGACGTGGAACCGCTGGTGTCCCACGTCGCCGACTTCGCCGACGCCGTGGAGACGTACCGGAGCCTGAAGGACGGCGACCTCAAGGCCGTGGCCGTGCTGTTCCGGTACCCCGAGGCCGCGGGCGACGGGGAGGCGGAGGCCCCGGCGGTGGCGGTGCCCGCGGTACGGCGCGGCACGACGGCGCCCGCCCCGGTCCGGTCCGCCAACCTGCCGGTACGGCTGGCGTTCGTCGGCGCGGGGAACTACGCGACGTCGATGCTGCTGCCGCACCTGGCACAGCGCGACGGCGTCACGCTGTCCACGGTCGTCACCACGACGGCGCTGTCCTCGGCCAACGCGCAGCGGAAGTTCGGCTTCGCCCGGGCGACCACCGATCTCGACGCCGTGCTCGGGGACCCGGCCGTCGACGCGGTGTTCGTGGTCACCCGGCACAGCTCGCACGCCGACCTGACCCGGAAGGCGCTGCTGGCCGGCAAGACGGTGTTCGTGGAGAAGCCGCTGGCCCTCACCGAGGAGGAACTGGCCTCCGTGCTCGCGGCGGTGGAGGAGTCCGGCAACGACCGGCTGCAGGTGGGCTTCAACCGCCGGTTCGCGCCGCTGCTGCGCGAGGCCAAGAGCCGGTTCGGCGCCCGGACCGGTCCGGCGAACCTCCGCTACCTGGTCAACGCGGGCCGGCTGCAGCACGGCAGCTGGTACCTCCAGCAGGGCACGGAGGGCTCGCGGTTCGCCGGCGAGGGCGGGCACTTCATCGACACGGCGAGCTGGCTGCTGGGGGCCGACCCGGTCTCGGTGTACGCGGTCGCGCCGTCCGGCAACGAGGACCTCCAGGTCGTGCTGCGCTACCCGGACGGCTCCACCGCCACCCTCAGCTACGTCACCACCGGCGCGCCCGGCTTCCCCAAGGAGACGCTGGACCTCGTCGCGGACGGCAGGGTGCTGAAGCTCGACGACTTCGTCCGCGCCTCGGTGTACTTCGAGGGCAGCGCGGCCGGCCGCAAGCGGTGGGTCAGTTCGCGGCTGCCCAAGGCGCGGGACAAGGGCCAGTCCGCCGAACTGGCCGCGTTCGTCAAGGCCGTGCGGACCGGCGGGCCGATGCCGGTGCCGCTGGAGTCGCTGGTCGCCACCACGGCGGCCACCCTCGCCGTGCAGGCCGGCCTGGCCGGCGGCGCACCGGTGACCCTGGCGAGGACGCGATGACCATGAGCGCGGGGTGGTACCTGCGGCGGCTGTCCCGGATGGGGCCGCGGGAGGTCGGCGGGCGGGTGGGCGACGCGGTGCGCCGGCGGCGGTGGCGGTCGGAGAGGTCCTTGCCGGTGGTCCAGTCCTTGGCCGTGTAGTTCACCGTCACCCAGTCGCCCTTGT
>NZ_JBEYVJ010000014.1:0-54655 GCF_040643935.1 Kitasatospora sp. NPDC047058
CATCCTGGTGCTCACCGGCCTCACCGCCGCCGCCGACGTGGAGCGTTTCCCCTACCGGCCGGGCCGGGTGGTCAACTCCGTCGCGGACCTGGTCGAGCTGGTCTAACCTCGGCCCTGCTGTTGCGGGCCCTGCCCCCGGTCGACGGCCGGGGGCGGGGCCCTTCTTCGTGCTCATCGCAGAAGGGGGCGGACGGGATGAGCGGTCCCGTGGACGACATGGGCATTGCCGCGGGCGAAGGGGCGGAGGAGAAGCGGGTCACCTGGGCCGAGCTCTACTTCGACCTGGTCTTCGTCTTCGCCGTCACGCAGGTCTCCGGCCTGCTGCACCACCACCACGACTGGGCGGGCGTCGCCCGGGCGCTGGTGGTCTTCGTGCCGGTCTACTGGTGCTGGGTGGGCACCACGGTGCAGGCCAACATCCGGGACGTCGACAATCCGCGGGACCGGCTCGGCATCCTCACGGTCGGCCTGGCCGGCCTCTTCATGGCGCTGGCGGTGCCCGGCGCCTACGAGGGCCGCGGCGTGCTGCTCGGCGCCGGGTACTGGCTGGCCCGGGTGGTGCTGCTGGTGCTGCTGATCCGCGTCCCGGGCGTGTGGCGCGGCCCGTACGGCGTGGGCGTGCTGGTCAGCGGGCCGCTGCTGGTGACGGGCGGGCTGCTGCCGGAGGGGCCGCGGCTGGTGCTCTGGGCGCTCGCGGCGCTCTGCGACCTGTCCGGGCCGGTGCTGTTCCGCAACCGGCTGGCCAACGTCGCGTACCACCCGGCGCACATGCCGGAGCGGTTCGCGCTGTTCCTGCTGGTGGCGCTCGGCGAGTCGATCGTCGGGATCGGCGCCACCGCCGCCGCGGCCCGGGTCGACGCCGCGGAACTGGCCGCCGTGGCGGCGGCGTTCACCATCTCCTGCGGGCTCTGGTGGCAGTACTTCGTCTACGCGGCGGACGCCATGCGGCACGCCGTGACCGTCGCGGACTCGCGCCGGGACGTGATCCGCCGGGTCTTCCAGTACGGGCACCTGTCGCTGGTGGCCGGGGTGATCGCGGTGGCGGTCGGCTTCGGTGAGACGGTGGCCGACCCGCGGCAGACGCTCGGCGCGGGCTCGGTCGCGCTGCTGTACGGGGGCTGCGGGCTGTACCTGCTGACCTTCGGCTACACCCGGTGGATGATGTTCCGGGCGATGTCGACGACCCGGATCGTGGCGGCGGTGGTGGTGCTGGGGCTCGCCCCGGCGATGGTGGCGCTGCCGGCGATCGTGGTGCTGGGGGTGCTGGCGGTGCTGCTGGTGGCGCTGAACGTGGTCGAGCACGTGCGGGTGGGGCGGGCTGCGACTGCGGGCCCGGCGGGTGCGGACCGGGCGATGGTCGGTGCGAAGCCGACGAGGGTACCGGAGAGTGCTCCGGTGGCGCCGGGATCCTCGGCGGAGTGAAGAGTGTCGGTGGGCCTGTGTAGCGTTCGGGGTGGAAAGAGGGCGTGCGGCGCAAGGGCCGCGGTACGCCCGTGGGTCGGGGCGGTGCGGCGGGAGCCCCCGTCCGGTGGGAGGTTGATGTCGTGACGGACACGGTCGAGGCGGGCGTGGACGAGGCGGGCACGGGCGGGGCCGCGGGCGCCGGGCTGGAGCTGCCGGAGTCCTGGCGCGAGGTGCTGGGCGCGGAGACGGAGAAGCCGTACTTCGCCGAGCTGGCGGCCTTCGTGGCGGCCCAGCGCGCGGAGCACGAGGTGTTCCCGCCGAGCGGCCAGGAGTTCTCCGCGCTGGAGGCCACCCCGTACGACAAGGTCCGGGTGCTCGTGCTCGGGCAGGACCCGTACCACGACAACGGCCAGGCCCACGGCATGAGCTTCTCGGTGCTGCCCGGCACCAAGACGCCGCCGTCGCTGCGCAACATCTTCAAGGAGCTGGACGCCGACCTCGGCATCCCGGCCCCGGACAACGGCTACCTGATGCACTGGGCCGAGCAGGGCGTGCTGCTGCTCAACGCGGTGCTCACGGTCCGCGCGCACGAGGCGAACTCGCACAAGGCCAAGGGCTGGGAGAAGTTCACCGACGCGGTGATCAAGGCGGTCAGCGCGCGCGAGGAGCCGGTGGTCTTCGTGCTCTGGGGCAACTACGCGAAGAAGAAGCTGCCGCTGATCGACACCGAGAAGCACGTGGTGGTCCAGGGGGCGCACCCGTCGCCGCTCTCCGCCAAGCTGTTCTTCGGCAGCCGCCCGTTCTCGCAGATCAACACGGCGCTGGACGGCTTCGGCGTCGACCCGATCGACTGGCGGGTGCCGGACCTCAAGCAGGCCTGACCGGCCACGGCGGCGAGCTGACGTTCCGTCGGTTCGCCGCCGCCCGCCGTTCACCGGCCCCGGCCGTCGGCCGGTACCCGGTGTGCGAAGCTGGGTGCCGACCGGGTCGCCGGACCGGGTCTGGGAGGGGCGGCAGGTGCGCCGGGTGGCACGAGGAGCGGGGTTCCGGCTGGCCGTGGGGGCGGCGGCGCTGGGGCTGACGGCAGTCATGGCGGGGTGCAACGGGGGGAGCACGTCCGGCGGTTCGGGCGGCGGCACCGGTGCGGGGGTGAGTGCGGGCGCGGGCGATGCGGCCGCCGCCGGGACGGGGGCGTCGGGGGGTGCGGCGGCCGGGGGGACGTCCGGGGGCGGGCTCGCGCAGCCTCCCGGGCAGACCTTCTACGTCTCCGACCAGACCTCCGCCGCCCGGCAGCTCGTCACCCTGCGCGCCCAGGGCCGGACCGCCGAGGCCGACACCCTGCTGAAGATCGCCGCCCAGCCCTCCTCGCAGTGGCTCGGCGACCAGGCGGCCAAGGGCATCGTCGACCAGGTGAGCCGCCGGGCCGCGGCCGTGGACCGCACGCCGGTCTTCGTCGCGTACAACATCCCGCACCGCGACTGCGGCCTGTACTCGGCCGGCGGTGCGCAGGACGCTGCGGCCTACCGTTCCTGGATCACCGGCCTGGCGGAGGCGCTGGGCGACCGCAAGGCGTGGGTGGTGCTGGAGCCGGACGCCGTCGCGCACACCCTGGACGGCTGCGGCGTGCAGGGCGCGGCCGCCGCCGAGCGGTACGGCCTGCTGGCTTTCGCCGTCCAGGAGTTGAAGAAGCGCCCGCAGGTCCGGGTCTACCTGGACGCGGGCAACCCCGGCTGGGCGCAGGACCCTTCGGCCCTGGCCGACGCCCTGCGCAAGTCCGGCGTGGCGGTGGCGGACGGCTTCGCGGTCAACGTCTCCAACTTCTACGGCACCGACCGGAACGCCGCGTACGGCGCGGAGCTCTCCGCCGCGCTGGGCGGGAAGCACTTCGTGATCGACACCAGCCGCAACGGCAACGGCCCGCTCGGCGCCGACGCCTGGTGCAACCCGGCCGGCCGGGCGCTGGGCGAGCCGCCCACCACCCAGACCGGCCGGCCCGGGGTCGACGCCTACCTCTGGATCAAGAACCCCGGCGAGTCCGACGGCGAGTGCGGCCGGGGCGAGCCCCGGGCGGGCGAGTTCTGGCTGCCGTACGCCCTGGGGCTCGCCCGCGGCGGCGCGTAGAGGGCGGTCGGGTAGGGGGGTGGGTAGGCGGGTTGGGCCCGTCGGGTGGGTGGCCGGGCCGGTCGGGTCGGCGGGTGTGCCGGTCGGGTGGGCTTGCCGGTCAGGGGGTGACCTTGATCCAGCGGGCGACGGACGGGGTGCCGGCGCCGTCCGTCACGAACAGCATGTACCAGCCCGGCGGCAGCAGGTTCGGGTTGCCCGGCAGGGTGAGCGCCACCCCGCCGTCCGAGCGCGCGCCGACGTCCAGGGCCACCGACCGCTGCTCGACGTCGGTCGCGTGGGTGACCGAACTCGGCCGGACCAGCTTGGCGGTGACCACACCGTCCGGGGCGGGCGACCTCACCGTGACGGTCGAGCCGAGCCGGGCCGCGGCCGGGGCGTCGGTCAACTGCGGGCGCTCGCCGTGGAACAGGTACGGCGGCGTGTAGATCTCGATCCGCTGCTCGAAGGTGCCCGGCTGGGTGTCGGCCTTGTCGGCGAAGAGCGGGTCGGACCCGAGCACCACCACCCGGCCGTCGGGCAGCAGCAACGCCTCGGAGTGGTAGTTCCGGCCGATGCTCGGCTCGGCCGCCGTGCTGAAGGTGTTGGCGTCCGGGTGGTAGAACTGCGCCTTCAGCAGGTCGCTCCGGTGCTTGCCCCGGTAGTTGGCGGAGCCGCCGGTGGTGAACACGGTGTCGTCCGGCAGGATCACGCTGTTGAGGTAGCGGGTGCCGCCGGCCGGCAGGTCCGGCCCCGGCGTGAAGGCGGGCGCGGCGGCCGAGAGGTCGGCGATGTCCGTGCGGGCGGTGGAGAGCGGCGACTCGCCGACGCCCCCGCCGCCCAGGATCATCACCCTCTGCCGCTGGGCGGGCGGCAGCAGCACGGAGGACGAGGTCTCGGTGAGGGCCGGGTCGCGCAGGCCCGGGACCGGCTGGAAGCTGTTGTCCCCGAGGTCCCAGATCCCCGGCTCGCGACCCTTGTCGGCAGGCCCGTAGCCGGCGTTGGAACCGGAGTAGAAGAGCTTGCCGGAGGCGGTCAGGAAGATCGACGGGTAGGTGGGGAAGTAGCGGTCCGGCGCCTTGGACCAGGTCTTGCCCGCCGGGTCGTAGATCTCGTTGTCGTTGCCGGTGAGGATCTGCCCGGTGTCGTCCAGGCCGGACACGGTGACCACCCGCCCGTCGCCCAGCCCGGTCAGCGTGGGGTACCAGCGGGCGTACGCCATGTCGGTGACCTGCTCGTACATCTCGGTGTCCGGGTTGAACTCGAAGGCGGCGCGGATGCCCTGGAAGTCCTGCTTCTCCAGGGTCAGGCGGTCGGCCATCCCGTAGAGGTTCCGGGCCTCGGCGCCGCTCAGGCCCTTGATCGCGTACTGGGCGGGGGAGGTGCTGACGGACTCCTTGCCCGGGGCCGCCGCCTCGACGAACACGTGCTGCTCACTGGCCTTGACCACGGTCCGGTCCCCGGCGCCGGTCTTCACGGCGGCCGGGACGGTCACGTCGGCCGTGGACACGTACGCGCGGCCGTTCGGCGCCGTGAAGACGGTGCCCTTGGGGAGGGTCCGGGCCGCGTCGGGGTTCTCGTTGCGGACCCGCATGGTGCCGGCCGCCTTCTTCACGGCACCGTCCAGCGCCTCGTAGCGCCGGGTGCCGCCGGCCACCAGCAGCCGGCCGTCCGGCAGGGCGGTGTGGCCGCCGCAGAACATGTCCGCCGGGGTCGGGACCAGTTTGTACGTGTTCTTGGCCGGGTCCCACAGCAGGCTCTTGAAGGTGCCCGCGTCGAAGTTGCGCTGGTTGTTGCCGGAGCCGGCGATGATCAGGATCTTGCCGGTGCGGAGCAGGCTGGCGTGGATGGCGTTGATCCGGAACTCCGCGGGCAGCACGACCGTCTGCCAGTGGCCGTACTCGGCCTTGTACTCGGGGCGGTTGATCACGTACTGGTGGTACTGCTCGTCGGCGAAGCCGAGCACGGCCGGCGCGTTCATCCCGGCCACGGTCAGCGCGACCGTGCTGCCAAGGGCGAGGCGCCTGGTGCGGCCGGCGTTGCGGATCTTCACGGTGCTTGGTCCCCTCGTGAGACGGGCGGTTCAGCGTGTGGTGGGCGCGGCGGCCGGTGCGGTGGTGACGGGTGCCGTGGTGACGGGTGCGGGTGCGGCGGTGACGGGTGCCGTGGTGACGGAGCCGGAGCGGCTCTGCGGCGGGACGGCGGCGGCCGTGGTGGTGCCGGTGAGCGTTGTGGTGCTGATGCTGGTGCCGGTGAGCGTTGTGGTGCTGATGCTGGTGCCGGTGACCGTGGTGGTGCCGGTGACCGAGAGGGCGGACGTCGGCCGGGCCCGGCGCCGCCGGACGGCATCGGCGGCCAGGACGAGCATCGGCAGCAGGCTGAGCAGGAGCGCCAGGCAGGCCCAGGTGCGCATGGCGACGTGGTCGTGGCCGGTGAAGAAGGAGGCGGTGACCGCCCCGCCGAAGACCAGCGCCCAGAAGAGGTGGATCCGGAAGGTCGCCGGCCGGTCGGAACTGGCCGAGTGGCCCTTCGGCGTCACCACGAAGCGACTGCGGAGGCGGAGTGCCGCCTGCAGAAACGATGCTGCATAGATCGGCCCGCAGAGCGCCGACATCACCATGCCCGCCACCCCGGACGACCCGGCCGGCTCGTGCGGGCTCACGTTGTGCTTCCGGTTCCAGGTGTAGAGCAGCACCTGCAGCGCGGCCGCGTCGCTGTACAGCATCATCCAGATCTCGGACGACACGTGGACGCCCGATGCCCCGAACCCCAGGTAGAGCACGCTGGACAGCCCGCCGAGCAGCCAGGTGAGCGCCGCCATCGGGTAGAAGCAGACCATCAGCGTGTAGTTCAGCAGCCGCCCCGGTGACAGCCGCCAGGCCGCCCGCCAGTACTGCCGGAGGAGCGTCTCGTAGGTGCCCCGGCTCCAGCGCAGTTGCTGGGAGAAGAAGTCCGTCCAGGACGACGGACCCTCGCCCACCGCCAGCACGTCCGGCGTGTAGACCGACTTCCAGCGCGCGCCGGTGGCCGGGTTGCGGCGGCGGTGGAACTCCAGGCCGGTCGCCATGTCCTCGGTGATCGAGTCGTACAGCCCGCCGATCGACTGCAACGCGCCGATCCGGACGGCGTTGTTGGTGCCGACGAACATCGGTGCGCCGTACCGGTTTCCGGCCCGCTGGATCAGCGCGTGGAAGAGGAACTGCTGGCTCTCCGAGAACTTGGTGACCGCCGAGCCCGAACTGCGGTAGTTCCCGTAGACCTGCGGCCCCACTACGAACGCCACGTCCGGGTCGCGGAAGTAGCCGAGCATCCGCTCGCAGAACTCCGGCAGCGGGACGTGGTCGGTGTCCACCGAGACCCAGAAGTCGTAGTCCCCGCCGTGGGCCTGCAGCCAGCTGTTGTAGTTGCCGTGCTTGGTCCTGGCGCGGAACCTGCCCCGGGGCTGGTTCCACTGCTCCACCCCGCGCCGGCTGAAGTGCCGTGCGCCCAGCTCGGCGCAGAGCTCGCGCATGGCGGGGTCGTCCCCCTCGTCCAGCAGCCAGACGTTGTACGGTCCGTCGTGCCGGACGGCCATGGCGGCGGTGAGCGTGGTGCGCACCATCTCCGGCGGTTCCTTGCCCGGCACGCAGGTGGTGAGGAACGCCACCCGGGTGCCCGCCTCAGGCGTGACCGGGACGGGGTCGCGGGCGACCAGCGTCGCGTGGGTGTTGGAGACGACGTTGACCAGCCGGAACAGCTCGACCACGGCGATGGTCCCGATCATCACCTTGTCGCCGAGCAGCAGCCAGGAGTGCGTCTCGCCCGGCCGGACCGGCCAGTGGTCGGGCAGCAGCAGCCAGACGAGCAGCACCGCCTCCACCAGCGGGGCCGCCAGCAGGAGCAGCGCCGCCCGGATCCGGTGCGGCTCGCGCCGCAGCAGGCTGCGGTACCGGACGCGGTAGGGGGCGGGGGCGGCATCGAGGGCGTCGGGTGTGGTGGCCGGTCCGGCGAGACGGCTGAAGTGGCCGTAGTCGTAGGGGGCTTCGGGGACCGGGAGGGAACGCAGGTCCTCCGCCGGTTCCGGATCCGTTCGGGCTGCCGGATCTGCTCGGGACGTCGGAATTGCGCGGGACGTCGGATCCGATCGGCGCGACAACGGCTTGCTCATGTGTGGCTCCCCCCGTGGCGGGCCGTGCGGGCCGGCCCGTTCGTGCGTGCTCCGACCGGGGGTATACGACCTGAGGCCCCGCGCCGCGTGCTGCGCGCAGGGACCGGCCACTCCCCCCGGAGCCTTGCCTTCGAAGCAGAACACCGCCCGGTGAACTGCGCCGCTGCCGGGCAGTTTCCGGGCCGTCAATCAGTAAAACGTATACGATCGATTGTGTTGTATGGCCGCTCGGCTACTTCGAATGCGGGATCCCGGCGCGTTCTCCGGACTCCCTTCCGGGGTGCGGGATCCTTGGCTTCCTCAACTTTCCCGGAGCGTTGGCATGATCGCAACCGATCTGCGAAATGATCATTGCGCAAGCATGAAGATATGACGGTTCCCGGCCATGCGGGCTGCTGCCGGTGCTATTGAGGGGGATTCGCGCACCTGCATTCGGGCGGATCGAATAAACGCGCGAAGGCCGGATCGCCGCGCGGGTGGTCCGGCCTTCGCGTCACCGCTCTTCTCGTCGGCGCTTCTCGCTGCGGCGGTCAGTCCGTCCGGAGGAGGGCCGGCCCGGTGGCCGCCTGGACGTCGTCGAAGCCCACCCCGGGGGCCGTCTCCACCAGGCGCAGCCCGTCCGGCGTGACGTCGATGACCGCCAGCTCGGTGACGATGCGGTCGACCACCCCTCGGCCGGTCGCCGGCAGCGAGAGCTCGTCGACGATCTTCGGCGAACCGTCCTTCGCCGTGTGCTCCATCACGACGATCAGCCGCCGGGCGCCGTGCACCAGGTCCATGGCGCCGCCCATGCCCTTGACCAGCTTGCCCGGGATCGTCCAGTTGGCGAGGTCCCCGGCGGCCGAGACCTGCATGGCGCCCAGCACCGAGACGTCGATCCGGCCGGCCCGGATCATGCCGAAGGAGAACGCGGAGTCGAAGTACGAGGCCCCGGCGGCGACCGTCACGGTCTCCTTGCCCGCATTGATCAGATCGGGGTGCTCGCCTCCCTCCTCCGGGTACGGGCCGACCCCCAGGATGCCGTTCTCCGAGTGCAGCACCACGCGGATGCCGCTCGGGAGGTGACCGGGGATCAGCGTCGGCAGGCCGATGCCCAGGTTGACGTACTGCCCGTCGCGGAGCTCGCGGGCCGCCCGCGCGGCGAGCGCGTTCCGGGGGTCGGGTGCGTTCCGGGGGTCGGGCGTGGTGTGGGGGGTGGGTGCGGTGGGTGCGGTGCGGGGGGTGGGCGCCGTGCGCGGGGTGGGCGCTGCTGCGGAGGTCTCGGCGGGCATGGTGGTCAGGCCTCCTGGGGTGCGGTGCGAACGGTCCGGCGTTCGATGCGGCGGTCCGCGGGATCGGCGGCGACCACCCGGTCGACGTACACGCCGGGGAGGTGGACGGCGTCCGGGCCGAGCTCGCCCGGCTCGACGATCCGGTCCGCCTCGACCAGGGTGATCCGGCCCGCCGTCGCGCAGAGCGGATTGAAGTTGCGGGCGGCGGCGTGGAAGACGCAGTTCCCGTGCCGGTCCGCCACCTCGGCGCGGACCAGCGCGAAGTCGGCCGTGATGGCCTCCTCCAGCAGGTAGCGGCGGCCGCCGAACTCCCGGACCTCCTTCGGTGGCGAGGCCAGCGTCACCGACCCGTCCGCCCCGTACCGCCAGGGCAGCCCGCCCTCCTCGACCTGGGTGCCGACCCCGGCCGGGGTGAAGAACGCCGGGATGCCCGCGCCCCCCGCCCGCAGCCGCTCGGCGAGCGTGCCCTGCGGTGTCAGCTCCACCTCCAGTTCGCCGGAGAGGTACTGCCGGGCGAACTCCTTGTTCTCGCCGACGTAGGACGACGTCATCCGGGCGATCCGCCCGGCCCGCAGCAGCAGACCGAGCCCCCAGTCGTCCACCCCGCAGTTGTTGGACACCACGCGCAGGCCGCCGGTGCCCGTCGCGGCCAGCGCGCCGATCAGGGTGCTCGGAATGCCGCAGAGGCCGAAGCCGCCGACGGCCAGCAGCGCTCCGTCGGGTATGTCCCCGACCGCTGCGGCGGCGGAGTCCAGGACCTTGTCCAAGGGGTCACCTCATGAGGGGGAGTGGGCGGGGTGGGAGTGGGCGGGCGTGGGCCGGCGTGGGACTGCGGACGCCTGCGCTCCACCACCGTCCCCGTGCGCGGGCCGCCGGTGCCATGGAGGCCGCCGCCACGCAGGGGCGCGGGCGCATGGCGACCGGCCACACCGGCTGACCACCGTGGCGCGGCCGGACCGGCGGTATGGCGGCTACCGCCACATCGGGGCGGGCTGATGCGTCACCCGGGCACATGTCGCCGCCTGCTTGCCCCACCTACGGTTCCGGCATCCACCCCCCGCAGCACCCCAGGAGTCGGTCACCATGCGCAGCTCGACAGCCCCCACCAGGACCGCCTCCGGCGCCCCTGCCGGCCCGGCCGCCGGACCGACCGCCGCGGCAGGACCGGCCCGCACGCCGACCGCCGGTCCGGCTCGCAGACTCGCCGCCATCGCGGCCTGTGCGCTCCTTGCCGCCGGCTGTGCCAAGGCGGGGACGGCGGGCACCACCGCGGCGGACGGCGGCGGTTCCAAGAGCCCGGTCAAGGTCGGCCTGGTGTACTCCAGGACGGGGCCGCTGGCCGCGTACGGCAAGCAGTACCTGGAGGGCTTCAAGGCCGGCCTGAAGTTCGCGACCAAGGGCACCGGCGCGGTCGACGGGCACAAGGTCGAGTTCGAGGAGCAGGACGACGCGGGTGACCCGGCCAAGGCGGTGTCGGCCGCCAAGGACCTGATCGGCAAGGGGCACAAGATCCTGGCCGGCTCCACCGCTTCGGGCGTCGCCCTCCAAGTCGGACCGATCGCCGCCCAGAACAAGGTGCTCTTCATCAGCGGCCCGGCCGCCGCCGACAAGGTCACCGGGTTGAACAAGTACACCTTCCGTTCCGGCCGGCAGTCCTACCAGGACATCAGGACCGCGGCCTCGTTCATCGGTGACGCCAAGGGCAAGAAGGTCGCCGTGCTCGCTCAGGACAACGCCTTCGGGCAGGCCAACGTGGCCGCCGTCAAGGCCGTGCTCGGGGCCCAGGGCGCGACGGTGGACGCGGTGCTCGCCCCGCCGAGCGCCACCGACCTGACCCCGTTCGCCACCCAGGCCAAGACCGCCAGGCCCGACCTGCTGTTCGTCGCCTGGGCCGGCGACACCTCGTCGGCCCTGTGGACGGCGCTGAACCAGCAGGACGTGTTCGCCGAGACCAAGATCGTCACCGGCCTCGACCTCGCCGCCTCCTACCCGCTCTTCGGTTCGGCGGGCGAGAAGATCTCCTTCCTGAACCACTACTTCGGCGGCGCCGCCGGCACCCCGGTGGAGAAGGCTATGGACGAAGCCGTCACCGCCGCCGGCGGCAAGTCCGACATCTTCACCCCGGACGGCTTCACCGCCGCCCAGATGATCGTGCACGCGATCGAGGCCAACCACGGTTCGGCCGACGACACTTCCGGGCTGGTGAAGTCACTGGAGGGCTGGAGCTTCGACGGGGTGAAGGGCCGGACCACGGTGCGCGCCGAGGACCACGCCCTCCTCCAGCCGATGTTCCAGGTCCGGCTGACCGGCGCCGGGGCGGCCGCCAAGCCCTCCGTGGAGAAGACCCTGACCGCGGACGAGGTGGCGCCCCCGGTCACCCCGATGGCGGGCTGACCCCGGTGGCCGGTCCTGCTTCGTCCGCGGTGGGCACGCCTCCGCCCATCGGCGCCGGGCCCGCGCCCGCCGGTGTCGGGCCCTCGTCCGGCACGGCCCCGCCGGTGCTGCGGCTCACCGGCCTGGGCTGGTCGGTCCGCGGCGTGCCGATCGTCGAGGACGTCTCCTTCTCGGTGGGGGAGGGCGAGTTCATCGCCTTCATCGGTCCGAACGGTGCTGGAAAGACCTCCCTCTTCAACCTGATCTCCGGAATCCACCCGGCGAGCCACGGCACCCTCGAACTCGACGGCGCCGACGTCACCGCCGAGGCCGTCCACGCCAGGGCGCGCCGCGGGCTCGGCCGGACCTTCCAGACCTCCTCTCTCTGGCCGGGGATGACGGTGGCCGACCACGTCCGGCTGGCCGCGCAGGCCGCGGCCGGGCCACGGGCCTCGTACCGGATCTGGCGCCGCGCCGACCGTTACGCGGACCAGGCGGCCGGGACCCTGGAGCGCACCGAACTCGCGCACCGGGCCGACACCCTGGCGAGCGCGCTCTCCCACGGTGAGAAGCGCAAGCTCGAACTCGCCGTCCTGCTGGTCTCCGACCCCCGGCTGATCCTGCTGGACGAGCCGATGGCCGGGGTGAGTGCGGAGGAGGTGCCGGCCCTCACCGAACTCATCCGCTCGGTGCACCGTGATCTCGGCCGCACCGTACTGATGGTGGAGCACCACATGGACGTCCTGCTCGGCCTGGCGGACCGCCTCGCCGTGATGCACCACGGCACGCTGCTCGCACTGGACACCCCCGAAGCGGTGATGGCCGACACCACCGTGCAACAGGCCTACCTGGGCGAGGCGCTGTGACCGAGTCCGCTTCCCTCCTCTCCGTGCGCGATCTGCGGGTGGTCGTCGACGGGCTGCACATCCTGCACGGGGTCGACCTCGACGTGGCACCGACCGGGGTCACCGCGCTCCTGGGGCGCAACGGTGCCGGCAAGACCACCACGGTGAAGGCCGTGATGGGCCTGGTGCCGCGCACCGGCAGCGTCCTGTTCGCCGGTACGGAACTCTCCTCCCTGCCCACGCATCTCGTGGTCCGGCAGGGCATCGGCTACGCCCCGGAGGACCGCGGGATCTTCGCGGGCCTCACGGTCGCCGAGAACCTGCGCCTGGCCGAGCGCGACCGCGACGCGGAGCCGGCCTACCACCTCGTTCATGAACTCTTTCCGGAACTCAAGCAGCGCGCCGCCCAGTTGGCCGGGACGCTCTCGGGCGGCCAGCAGCAGATGGTGGCCATCGGCCGGACCCTGCTCAACCACAACCGGCTGATCATCGCCGACGAACCCACCAAGGGGCTGGCGCCGAAGATCGTGGCCGAGGTGGCCGACGTGCTGGCCCGGGCTGCCGAGACCGTGCCCGTTCTCCTGGTCGAACAGAACCTCGCCCTCGTCCGCCGCCTGGCCGGCACCTGTGTCGTCCTGGCCGACGGCCGCACCGCCCACCAGGGCGACACCGCGCAGCTGTTGGCCGACGAGGAGGCCGCCCGGCTGCTGCTGGGCGTCGGCGGCCGCAGGCCGGGTCCGGGCCCGGCCGCCGCCGGCCGGGCCCCGGTCACGCCGGACACCTCGGTCACTCCTGCCGTCACCACGGAGGTGAACCCCTGATGGGCACCGTTGTCCTCCTCGTCTGTACCGGGCTCGGTCTGGGTGCGCTGTACTTCCTGGTGGCCTCCGGTCTCTCGTTGATCTTCGGGCTGATGGACGTGCTCAACTTCGCGCACGGCGCCCTGCTCTCCGTCGGCGCCTATGCCACCTGGTGGGCCGGCACCGAGGCCGGGTTCCCCTTCTGGCTCGCCGTACCGTTCGGCACGGTGGTCGGGACGGCCGCCGCCGTCCTGCTGGAGCTCTTCCTGATCCGGCCGCTCTACAGCCGGCCGCGTGACCAGATCCTCGCCACCGTCGGCGTGGGGCTGGCCGTGCCCGCCCTCCTGATGGGCGTGTGGGGCGCGGACGCCCGCCCCTTCCCGCAGCCGGAGCTGCTCTCCGGCACCTGGCACGTGCTCGGTGCGACCGTCCCGGTCAACCGCTTCGTCCTGGTGGCCGCGGCCGGCCTGCTGCTGCTCGCTCTTCGGTTGTTCCTCGCCCGCACCCGCTACGGGCTGATCGTCCGGGCCGGCGTCGAGGACCGGGCGATGGTCACGGCGCTCGGCATCGACGTCCGCAGGGCGTTCACGCTCGTCTTCGCCCTCGGCGGTGCCGCCGCCGCGCTCGGCGGTGCCCTCGGCGGCCTCTACTTCGGCTCGGTGAACCCCGGCCAGGGGACGAGCCTGCTCATTTTCGCCTTCGTCGTCGTCGTGATGGGCGGCATGGGTTCCGTCACCGGGGCCGCCGTGGCCTCGGTCTGCGTCGGCCTCGTCCAACAGTTCGCCAACTACTACACCACCGCGGGACTCGGCGACCTCTCGGTCGTCGTCCTGCTCGCCGTCCTGCTCCTGGTACGGCCCCGCGGACTCACCGGGAGGCTCGCGTGAGCGCCAGGACCCCCAGCGCGAGCACCGGTGGCACCGCAGCCGACCGCACTGCCGCCACTCCGGCAGGGGGGACTGGTACCAGCCCTGCCGGGAAACATTGTGGACGGACGATCGAGGCCCGCACCATCCCTCGAACAGGTGAATCAATGACCGAGAGCTCGACAAGGGTGCACCGAGCGCTACGCTGGTGGCCGATCGCCCTGCTGATCCTGCTCCTTGTCGCCCCATACAGTGCGCTTCCCGTCCCGGGACTGCTCGACGGACCGCTCGGCAGCCCGGGGAGCCTTCAACTCATCGCCCTGTGCCTGCTCTACGGGGCCCTCGCCACCGGCTACGACCTCCTGCTCGGCCGTACCGGACTGCTCTCCTTCGGCCACGCGCTCTACTTCGCGACCGGCCTCTACGCCACCAACCTCGGCATGCTCGAACTCCGACTGCCCTTCGCCGCAGCGGCGTTCTTCGGCATCGCCTGTGCCGTCGCGCTGGCCCTGCTGCTCGGCTCGGTCAGCCTCCGCGTCACCGGCATCGGGTTCTCCATGGTCACCCTGGCCTTCGCGCAGGCCGGTTCGATCCTCGTCCAGCGCAACCCCGGCGGCCTCACCGGCGGCGAGGAGGGCCGGTCCGCGCCGGCCGGCCGACTGCCCTCGGCCTTCCTGGGCATCGAGAACACCGCCAACCTCTACTGGACCGCCGTCGCGTACCTGGTGCTCACCCTGGCCGCGGTCCACTGGGCCGTCGGCTCCCCGATCGGGCGGGTCTGGGAGGGCGTCAAGGAGAACGAACGCCGGGTCGAGGTGCTCGGACTGCGCCCGTACGGCTACAAGTTGGTCGCCTTCGTGCTCGCCGGAGGGCTCGCCGCGGTGGGCGGGGTGGTCTACCTCCTGCTGACCGGCGGCGCCACGCCGCAGGCCGCCACCTCCGACGCCACGCTCTCGCTGCTGGTCATGGTCGTCCTCGGCGGATCCGGCACCCGCTGGGGCCCGTTGCTCGGCGGTGTCATCTACACCTGGGCCGGTCACCGGCTCGGCGACCTCGCCAACTCCGAGGCCATCGCCGGCCTTCCCGCGGTCCTGCGCGTCCCGCTCTCCCAGCCGCTGTTCCTGCTCGGCGGCCTCTTCGTCGCCGTGGTCTACCTGCTGCCCGGCGGCCTGGCCCGACTGCCCGCCCGCATCCGCTCCGCCCGAGCCGGCCGTTCGTCCCGCCCCGCCCGGTCCGTCGGCGGTGCCGGTGCCGCCGGTTCCCACCCCACAGGAGGTAGCCCCGCGTGAGCCAGTCACTCCAGCAGCCCGAGCAGTTGACGGTTCCCGTGCCCGACGGGGACCTGGCCGTGCTCCGCTGGCCCGCCTCCGTGCCCGGAGCCCCGACCGTCGTGGCGGTGCACGGCATCACCGCCAACGGCCTCGCCTGGTTCGAGGTCGCCCGCCGGCTCGCCGGCCGGGCCACGCTGCTCGCGCCCGACCTACGCGGGCGCGGCGCCAGCCGTGCCCTGGCCGGGCCGTACGGCCTGGCCCGGCACGCCGACGACGTGGCGACCCTGATCACCGCGCTCGGCCTGGGGCCGACCGTGGTCGCCGGGCACTCCATGGGCGCGTGGATCACCGCGCTGACCGCGGTGCGGCACCCCGGGCTGGTCAGCCGGGTGGTGCTGGTCGACGGGGCGATCACCTTCCCGCTGCCCGAGGGCGTCCGGCAGGAGGACGCCCTGGCCGCGGTGCTCGGCCCGGCCCTGGCCCGGCTGTCGATGACCTTCCCCGACCGGGCGGCCTACCGGGCGTTCTGGCGGCAGCACCCGGCCTTCGAGGCCGATTGGTCGGACGACATCGACGCGTACACCCAGCGCGATCTCATCGGCACCGAGCCCGAGCTGCGCTCCTCCTGCGTCCTGGAGGCCGTGCAGACCGACGGCGCGCAGGTCCTGCTGGACGAGGACGCGGCCACCGCGGTGCACCGGCTGCCCTGCCCCGGAGAGCTGCTGTGGGCGGAACGCGGCCTGTTCGACGAACCGCAGGCCCTCTACGACGACAAGCGGATCGCCACGGCCGGGCTGGACCCGGCCCGCGTCCCGGCGGGTCCGGTGCCGGGCACCAACCACTACTCGATCCTCTGGGGTCCGGCCGGCGCGGAGACCGTGGTGCGGCGCCTGCTCGCTCCCGGGACCGCCGCCGGATAGCCGTCCCCGCGACGGGCGGTCCGTCCCCGCGACGGCCGGTCCGTCACGGCTACCGGCGGCCCGTTACGGCTCCCGCCGCCGGGCGGGAGCCACCCGGCGGGCCGTTCAGCCCGCGGCGCCGAGGAAGGACTCCCAGCCGCCCGCGGGCACCTGCCCGACGTTCAGCGTGCGCAGCTTGCGGAGGGTGGACTGGTCCTGCACCTCCAGCCAGTCGACCAGCTGCCGGAAGGACACCAGCCGGACGTCCGGCTTGCCCGCGATGCTCTTGAGGGTCTCCTCGACGGCGTCCATGTAGATGCCGCCGTTCCACTGCTCGAAGTGGTTGCCGATGAAGAACGGTGCGCGGTTGCCGTTGTAGGCGCGGTCGAACCCGGCCAGGTAGGAGTCCCGGGCCTGGGTGCGCCAGTCGTTGTACTTGGCCGGGTCGCCCTTGGTGCTGCCCGCGGACTGATTGGCCAGGATGTTGTAGTCCATCGAGAGCACCTGGAAGGTGTGCCCGGGGAACGGGATGCTCTGCAGCGGGAAGTCCCAGACCTTGCCGTCCTGCACCTTCTGCGGCCATATCTGCTGCCCGCCCGAAGAGCTGGCGTCGTACTTCCACCCCAGCTTGGCCGCGGTGGGCAGCAGGGTCTTCTGCCCCTCCAGACACGGGGTGCGGCCGCCGATGAGCTCCTTCTTGTAGTCGAAGGGGAGCGGGTCGACGTCGGTGAAGCCGGTGTTGGTCCGCCACTGGGTGACGAACGATATCGCCTGGTCGATCTCGCTCTGCCAGTCCTCCGGGGTCCACTTGTTGACGCCGTTGCCGTCCGGCCGGCTCGAACAGAAGTGCCCGTTGAAGTGGGTGCCGATCTCGTGGCCGGCCAGCCAGGCCTGGCTGATCAGCTTGAGCGTGGTCTTGACCGCACCGTCCGACAGGTACGGGATGTCGGAGGCGCCGACCGAATGCTTCGGCGGGTGGTACAGGTCGGCCTTGCCCTTCGGGAGGGTGTAGATCCCGGAGAGGAAGAACGTCATCGAGGCCTTGTGTTCCTCGGCCAGCTTGAGGAAGCGGGGGAACTGGTTGTCGTCGGTGCCGCCGGCCCCGTCCCAGGAGAACACCACGAACTGCGGCGGCCGCTCACCGGGCTTGAGCTTCTCCGCCTTGGGCTGGTTGGGCTGGGGGCCGGTGTCCGCGGTGGAACCGTCGCCGATCGGCGTGCCCTTGGGGGTGCCCTTGCCCGGAGTGGCGCTGCCGGTCTGCCCGTTGCCGGTGGTGCTGTCGCCCGGGGCGGGTGCGGAACCCGACCCCGAACCCGACCCGGATCCGCCGCTGGAGCACGCCGTCACAGCACCGAGGGCCACAGTCGCGGCGGTGGCACTGAGCACGGTCCTGCGCGAGATGTTGGTCATGGTCCCCCCTGGGTGCCGCTGGCCGGGTGGTGACGGCCGCGGGCCGCACCGGTCAAATCGGGCAAATAATAGGTATTTCGCCATCAGCATGTCATGCGGACGTAGCGGTCACCAAGGTGCCGAGGTCCGCTGACAGTCAATACGCGGAAAGGGTCCGCGGCGGCTGCGGAGAGCAGTCTTCTGTTGCCGTCCTGTGACCGTCGCCGAAGGCCGCCGGACCCTTGCGGGCGGTGCGGGCGGTGCGGGCAGTGAGGTCGGTGAGGCCGGTGCGGGCGGTGCGGGCAGTGAGGTCGGTGAGGCCGGTGCGGGCGGTGCGGGCAGTGAGGTCGGTGAGGCCTGTGCGGGCGGTGCGTCAGATGGTGACGAGCCGGCGGTTGCGGCGGACGATCCGGGCGATGGCGGTGCTGACCGCGGTCGCGGCGGCGCAGGAGACCACGAGGCTCAGCCAGGCGGTGTCGAACCAGTGGCTGTTGAGCCAGCCCAGCGTGACGATGTAGGCGGCCCAGACCAGTGCGGCCAGCGCCGACCAGCGGAGGAAGCGGTAGGGCTGGCCGGAGGAGTGGCCGATGGCCAGGTCGAGGACGGTCCGCCCGGCCGGCACGAACCGCGCGATCACCACCATCGCGGCGGCCGCCCCGGTGGTCCGGTCGTTCAGCGCCTGCTGCACCCGGGCCACGCTGGCCGCCAGCTTCGGGCGGTGTTCGAGCCGTCGCTGCACCGAAGGCGCGCCGCGCCGGGCGAGGTGGAGCAGCAGCAGGTCGCCGAGGAACGAGGCCACCGCCACGCCGAGCCCGAGCAGGACCGGCGCGCCGTCTATCTGCGAGGTCTTCAGCACGGCCAGGATGACCAGCGTCCCGCTGGGGATGAACGGGAGGAAGGCGTCGCCCAGCACGGCGCAGAGCGCCAGGGCACAGATCCATGAGGATCCGATCACCGCTGAGATGTCCAAGGTCCGACTCCCTCCAGGCTGCCCGGAGGAGCAGATGGCTGCAGGGGTCAACGCTAGCGCTTCGACTTTTCATGCCATGAAGCACCCCGGCTGTGCTGCGCCTCACAATGGCACGAGCCCCGGGGGCGGGGTGCCGCTCCAGGGGCTCGCGGGGATCGATCGGCGCTGGTCCAGCCCGATGACCTTGCTGGTGAAGGGCGGATCCGGTTGGGTGACCCGCTCTGTCTCCCAGCCTGCCGGACGACGCCCGCCGATCGCGAGCCCTGCGGCTGGCGACTTCCCGCGCTGGCGTGAAGTCGCCACGTGTGTCCGGCCGCTGGCTCTGAGTCAGCCGAACGGTCGGTAGGCGGCGCGGTGCACAGCCGTGCGGCGGCCGGGCCGCGGGAACGTGAGGACGGCCACGGCCGGGGGAACACCGGAACCGGCGGCGTGGTTGACCTCCGTCGGCAGCAGCGTCCGCCCGCCAAGGAGGCGGCCGCGCCCGGCGGCCGCGAGCGCGACCGCCGGGACGCCACCGGAGCAGCAGGAGGGCGGACGGCATGACCAGCGAGGACCGGCAGGAGCGCGGACCGGAGCCGCAGACCGGCGCGACGATCCGGGGCGGCGCCCGCGGCACGGCGCCCGCGCCGCTCTCCATCCTGGACCTGGCCACCGTCGGTGCCGGCTACACCCCGGCCGAGGCGCTCACCGCGACCACGGCCCTCGCCCGTAGCGCGGAGGAGTGGGGCTACCACCGCTTCTGGGTCGCCGAGCACCACGGGATGCCGGGCGTCGCCAGCTCCAGCCCGGCCGTCCTGCTGGCCCACCTCGGCGCCCACACCACGACGCTGCGGCTCGGCTCCGGCGGGGTCATGCTGCCCAACCACGCCCCGCTGGCGATCGCCGAGCAGTTCGGCCTGCTCGAGGCCCTGCACCCCGGCCGGATCGACCTCGGGCTCGGCCGGGCTCCCGGCACCGACCCCGCCACCGCCCGGGCCCTGCGCCGCGGCCTCGGCGAGGGGGCCGACGACTTCCCCCAGCAGCTCGCCGAGCTGACCCACTTCCTGGACGGCGACTTCCCGCCCGGCCACCCCTACGCCCGGCTCACGGCCGTCCCCAAGGGCGACGGTCGGCCGCCGGTCTGGCTGCTCGGCTCGTCCGGCTTCAGCGCCCAGCTGGCCGGGCGCCTCGGCCTGCCGTTCGCGTTCGCCCACCACTTCAGCAGCGCCAACACCGTCCCGGCCCTCGACCTGTACCGCTCGGCGTTCCGTCCCTCCGCCGTCCTCGACGAGCCGTACGCGCTGATCGGGGTGAGCGCGGTCGCGGCCGACGACGAGACGACCGCCCGCAGGCTGGCCCGCTCGGCGGCGCTCGGGATGCTGCGGCTGCGCCGCGGCAACCCGGGTCCGATCCCCACCCCCGAGGAGGCGGAGTCCTACCCGTACAGCCCGGCGGAGGCCGACTTCATCGACGACTGGCTCGGCAACGTCGTCCTCGGCTCGCCCGGGGAGGTCGCCGACGGCCTGGAGGCGCTGCGCAAGCGGACCGGCGTGGACGAGCTGATGGTCACCTCGCACATCCACGGCCACGAGGCCCGGCACCGCTCGTACGGGCTGATCGCCCGGGCGTACGGCCTCACCGGGGCGGCCGCCACGGCCTGACCTGCCGGACGGCACGGCCCTTCCGCGCTCCCGCGCGCCGTCCGGCGGCGTCACGGCAGGCGGCACCACGGTTGGCGGCACCACGGCAGGCCGCGCCGGGAAGGGCCCTGCCACGGCGGACGCTACGGACGTTACGGCCGGTGCGCTCCGAGGACGCCGCGGGCACCGTCCGGGACGGGCCGGTTCTTCCGGAGTATGGCCGCGACCAGCTCGGCCTCGCCAGGGCGGGCGAAGTACCAGCCCTGGGCGGTGTCGCAGCCGGTCAGCCGCAGCCGCTCGGCCTGCGCCGCGCTCTCGATCCCCTCGGCGGTGACGGTCAGGCCGAGGGTGTGGGCCAGCTGCACCATCGCGCCGACGATCTGCTCGTCGGCGTTGCTCCGCCGGGAGCCGAACCCGGGGAGTTCAGCCCGGCCGGCGGGAGCCGGGTCGCGGAACCCCTCGATGAAGGTGCCGTCCAGCTTCAGGACGTGCACCGGCAGCCGGGAGAGGTACGCCAGGTTGGAGTAGCCGGTGCCGAAGTCGTCGATCGCGATCCGGACGCCCATGTCGGCGAGCGCCTGCAGCGCCTGCAACGGCCGCCCGCCGGGCCCGAGCAGCGCGCTCTCGGTGATCTCCAGCTGCAGCAGCCGGGCCGGCAGGCCGGTGCTCTCCAGCGCGTGGGCCACGTCGGCGACCACGTCGGAGTCCCAGATCTGACGCGCGGCCAGATTTACGCTGACGAAGGTCTCGGTCCCGGGGAACTCGGTGAGCCAGCGCTGCGCCTGGCGGCAGGACTCCTCCAGCACCCACTTGCCGAGCGGGACGATCGCGCCGGACTCCTCGGCGAGCGGGATGAACCGGTCCGGGGAGAGCGTCCCGTAGCGGGGGTGGCGCCAGCGGACCAGGGCCTCCGCGCCGTGCACGGCCCCGTCGGCGAGGCCGACGAGCGGCTGGTACTCGATGGTGAACTCGCCGCGTTCCAGGGCCGGGCGGAGCGCGGTGGCGAGCAGCTGGCGGGTCAGCTGGTGGGCGCCCCGGTCCGGGTCGTAGAGGGTCCAGCGGGCCCGGCCGTCCGCCTTGGACCAGTAGAGGGTGGCGTCGGCGTCCTTGACCAGGTCGGTCGGTGTGGTCTCGTGCACGGAGCGCTCGACGACGCCGACGCTGGCGGTCACCACCAGTCGGTGGCCGGCCACGTCGAAGGGCCGCTCCAGCGCTTCGAGGATCCGGGCGGCCAGGTCGGTCAGCTGGTCGCTGCCCCGGCTGTCGGTCACCAGGACGGCGAATTCGTCGCCGCCCATCCGGGCCACCAGGTGGGTGCTGTGGCCGGAGAACCCGCGCCGGAGCCGGGTGGCGACGGCGATCAGCAGCTGGTCGCCGATGTGGTGGCCGAGGGTTTCGTTGATCGCGGCGAACCCGTCGAGGTCCAGGTAGCAGACGCCCACCCGGCGTCCGTCCGGGGCGACCCCACCCGCGGTGACCGTACCCGCCGTGACCGCACCGGTGGTGACCGTACCGACGGGGACCGGGGCCGCCACGGGCGGCGCGATGACCTCGGCCGCGCCCGCCACACCGCCCGCCCCGCCCACACCGACCGGCCCGACCGGCCCGTTCGCCACGCCGCCTGCCACGCCGCCGGCCGCGCCGCCCGTCACGGTGTCCGCGCCCCCGCCCGCCGGGCCGGCCACCGCGAGGCAGGCGGCGTCGAGGCGTTCGAAGAAGAAGGTCCGGTTGGGCAGCCGGGTCAGCGGGTCGTGCAGGGCCTGGTACTCCAGGCGGTCGCCGAGGCGGCGCTGCTCCGTGATGTCCTCGACCATCGCCAGGGTGTAGAGCGGGTTGCCCGAGCCGTCCCGGATCAGCGAGATGGTGACCTTGCTCCAGACCGTGCGGCCCTCGCGGTGCCGGAGCTGCTTCTCCACCCGCAGGCGCTCGCGCCCGCCGTCGACCAGCTCGGGGAACAGGCGGTCCGGCATGCCCTCCGGGTCGATGACGTCGTGGAGGTGCGTGCGGACCAGTTCGCCGGCCCCGCAGCCGACCAGGGTGGCGAAGGCGGGGTTGACCTCGATGATCCGGTCCTCGGGGTCGATCAGGGCCATGCCGATCCCGGCGTCGCAGAAGGCGGCCCGGAACCGGGACTCGCTCGCGCTCAGGGCGGCCAGCAGCCGTTCCGTCCCCCCGGGCGGCAGCTCCGACCCGTCGGCGGACCGGTGCACGCCGTTGGCGAGCGGTGCCGAGCAGGTGGGGCAGAGGATGACGTCCGCACCGTCCGCCCCGTGCGCGCCGTCCGCCCCGGGGGAGCTGGGCGCGGTGCCGAGGGCCGCGCCGTCGGCGGGGCCGCCCTCCGCGGAACCACCGTGCGCAGTACCGCCGTTGGCGTGGCCGCCGGGTGCAGCACCGCCGTTGGCGGGGCGGAGGACCGGCGACCGGAGGTGGCGGTGGTGTTGCGGTTCCTCGTGCCGCACGCCTGGGTGGTGTGCGTCGGCCCCCTCGTTCTGGCCCGGCACGGCATGCTCCCGTCCGCTGCTGACGCTTGATGCTGAAGGCTGGTCCGGCCGGTCACCCGGGACTGCGGCGGTCGGCTCCCGCACTCTGTCGAGGTCCTCGCAGTCCGGTGCGGAGTGCTCACGATGGAGCGCTCGGGCGGGGATCCGCGTGAAGAACAGGGCGCTGCGGCCGATCATAGGACGCGACGGCAACGCGCGGTAACCGCCGCCAGGGTGATTCGCCCGCTTTCAGATCATATGCAGCGGTATGCGCAGACGCCCTTGGTGTACATCACATGATGTGCACCAAGGGCGCGTGCTTCCCCTGTGCGCCCCCGGGCGCTGGTCGAGCGCCGGGAGCGCGCCCCGCCGTCAAGCCTGACGGTCCGGAGTGCGCGGCCGACGGAGTCTCAGGTCGGCCTCGGGGCCGTCGCAGGCTCGCGGCGCGGCGATGGTTCGGGGCGTCAGGCGAGCCTGGCGGTAAGGGTGATGGTCGTGCCGGTGAGGGCCTGGCTGACCGGGCAGTTCGCCTTGGCGTCCTCGGCGGCCTTCACGAAGCCGGCCTCGTCGAGGCCGGGCACGTCGCCGGTGACGGTCAGGTGGATGCCGGTGATGCCGGTGCCGGGCTGGAAGGTGACATCGGCTTGGGTGTCCAGCTTGGCGGGAGGGTTGCCGGCGCCGGCCAGGCCGTGCGAGAGGGCCATCGAGAAGCACGCGGAGTGCGCGGCCGCGATGAGCTCCTCAGGGCTGGTCTTGCCGTTGGCCGCCTCGGCGCGGGCCGGCCAGGACACCGGGTACGTGCCGATGCCGGACGACGCGAGGGTCACCTCGCCCTTGCCGTCGAGCAGGTTGCCTTCCCAGGCGGTGTGCGCGGTGCGGGTGGTTGCCACGATCGGTACCTCCATCACTGAGGGACTGCTGATTCGTCACTTCCGGTCATGCCGCGCACCAGCCTACGGGCAGGCCCGGGGGCGGCCACAAGTAGCGCCACGGGGTGCCGCGGCGGGAATTGCGGCGGGAATTCCCGCAGGCTCGGGGGCCGGAGGCGGTCCCACGGGGCCGTCGGCCGGGCGGTCGTCCGTCCACTGTCCGGATCGTGGACGGGGGCGCCAAATGGTGAGGATCTGCACCGGGTGCCCTGTTAGATTTGCCCGGGCCTGGTCCCCGGCCCCCGGACGGCCGGGTGCCCACCCACCAGAGAGCCGCGGAGCCGCCCCGATGACGGATCACCCCACGACCCCCGATGCCGGACTTCCCGACGGGATCGACGATGCCGTGCGGGCCGAGCTGACCAGTCTGCGCGAGAGCATCGACAACATCGACGCCGCGGTGGTCCACATGCTGGCCGAGCGCTTCAAGGCCACCCAGCGGGTCGGGCGGCTCAAGGCCGAGCACAAGCTGCCCCCGGCCGACCCGGCGCGCGAGCGCGACCAGATCCGCCGTCTGCGGGAGCTGGCCGCCGGGGCGCACCTGGACCCGGTGTTCGCGGAGAAGTTCCTCAACTTCATCATCGCCGAGGTCATCCGGCACCACGAGAAGATCGCCAGTGATGCGGTGACCGGGCAGAACGTCGCCGGCTGACGCTCCCCGCCGCCGCCCGGGCCGCCGTCGGGCCGGGCCGCCGGGAGATCACCCGGGCGGGTGTACCGCAGCCCCGCCACCCCGTTGCACCCGGTGTTGTTGTCGGGTGGGGGTAAATGCCCGATTTCGCGAGGCTTCCCGGTTGGCGTACCGTGCAGGTTCCCCAGCCGGAGAGGTGGAGCAGCGACGATGGCGGTGAACCTGCCCGATACGCACGGCGATGCCGGGACCGGTCCGGCCCCGGCTGCGGGCGCCGACCCCGGCGACCCCGGCTCTCCGGGGACCCTGGGCAGCACTCCCGGCACCCCCGGTGCTCCTGGTGCTCCCGGCGGCGGCCGTGCCGCGGCCCGGCGGGCGCGGACGGGGAAGGCGGCCAGGCCCGCGCGGGCCGGGGGCTCGAAGGTCCGGCGGCCGGGGCGTCGTCACCGGCCGTGGTGGATCGAGATCCCCGCGATGGCGGCGGTCGGGCTGGTCGTCGCGCTGCTGATCAAGACCTGTCTGTTCCAGGTGTTCACCATCCCGTCCGGGTCGATGGAGAACACCCTGCGGATCGGCGACCGCGTCGGCGTGAACAAGTTCGCGCCGCTCACCGGCTGGGAGCCGAAGCCCGGCGAGCCGGTGGTCTTCAAGGACCCGGGCGGCTGGCTGCCGCCGCAGCCGATCGACGGCAACCCGGTCACCCGGGCGTTGGGCTCCGGGCTCGGCTTCGTCGGCCTGGTCCCGCCGAAGGACGACAACTACCTGGTCAAGCGGGTCATCGCGACGGGCGGCCAGACGGTGCAGTGCTCGGGCACCACGCTCACGGTCAACGGGGCCAAGGTGGCCGAGCCGTACCTCCACCCGGGGGACGACTCCTGCGCCGGGCTGGACTTCGGCCCGGTGACGGTGCCGCAGGGGTACGTCTGGGTGGAGGGCGACCACCGGAGCGACTCCGCCGACTCCCGGTACCACCAGCGCGGCCCGGGTGGCGGCGCGGTGCCGGTGGACAACGTGGTCGGCCCGGTGTCGGCCGTGGTGTGGCCGCTCAATCACGTCGACTGGTTCGGCTGGGTCGGCAACTGACCCCGGGCGCGGCAGCCGGTCGGCCGGCCCCGGCCCGCTGACCGGCGGCCGCACGTGCCTGCCGCACCCGCCCGCCGCCGGCCCGGAGCGGGGGCGCCCCCGGACCACCCGCGTCAGCCGCGCCCGCGTCCCCCCACGCCGGCCCCGGCCGCACCCGCCTCGGCCGCGTCAGCCGCGGAGGCGTCCGCCTCGGCCGCGCCCGCTCCAGCCTCGGCCGCGCCCGTCTCAGCCGCGCCCGCGTCCACCGCGCGCGCCTCCGCGGCGCCCGCCGGCTTGCTCGCCTGGGCCGCGAAGGCGCCGGCCAGGACGAGCAGGCCGCCGGCCGTCTGCGGGACGCCCAGGTGCTCGCCGAGCAGGACCCAGGCCAGGACGGTGGCGACGACCGCCTCCAGGTTGGCGACCACCCCGGCGACCGCCGGTGACAGGTGTTTGACCGCGATCACGCCGGTCAGGTACGCGAGCACGGTCGCGACCAGGACCATCCAGGCGGCCGGGATCACCGCGGGCAGCGAGTGCCCGTTCATGACGACGTTCCCGCCGAGCAGGCTCCAGTCGGCGGTCCAGGGGTGGGTGAACGCGGTGAGCACGACGGCGCCGATCAGCAGGCCGTAGGCGCTGATGGCGAGCGGGTCGACCGGGCGGTCGCCCCGGCTGCCGGCATCGGCCAGGACGAAGTAGCCGACCTGGCAGCAGGCCGCCCCGAGGGCGAACAGGACGCCCAGGGCGTCGAAGCTCAGCCCGTTCCAGACCTCCACCACGCAGGCGAGCCCGGCGACGGCGACGCCGGCGCCGATGGCCGCGCCCCGGCTGATCGGCTTGCGCTGGACGAACTTCACGTAGCCGAGCAGCAGCGGCGGCCCCAGGTACTCGATGAGCAGGGCGACGCCGACCGGGATGCGGGAGATGGCCGCGAAGTAGCAGGCCTGGACACCGGCCACGGCGAGCAGGCCGAAGCCGAGCAGCAGGCCGGGCCGCCGGAGCACCGCGTCGCGGTGGCGGTAGGCCAGCGGGAGCAGGACCACGGCGGCGCCGGTGACCCGGAGCCAGACCACGTGCAGGGGGGAGAGGCCGGCCTCGATCAGGGGCTTGGCGGCGGTGCCGGAGCCTCCGAAGGCGACGGCGGAGACCAGCGCGAGGGTGAGACCGAGGGTTCTGCCGGAGGGTCGGCCGAGCAGGGGCTTTGAGCTGTGCACCGACGCATTGTGACAGTCATGTCATCGGTTCTGTAAGGCGCCATTCCGTCATTTGGTCCTGCCTCTAACTGTGCGCAATGGCAGGTTCACGGAGGCGGGAGGACAGCTGTAGAGAACGACGTCAGGGCAACAGCGAGACCGAGCCGGACCCCGCCGCGGCCGCCCCGCCCGACGGCTGCGGCGCGGGGGTCGGGGCCGTGGTCGGTCCCGTGGTGGGTGCGGTGGTGGGCGCCGGCGTCCGGGTGGGCCGGCCGGTCGGCCGGCCGGTCGGCTGGGACGTCGGCTGCTGGGTGGGTGCGGTGGTCGCCCCGCCGTCACCGGGCCGCGGCCCGGCCGCCCCGCCGGGCGACCCCGGCCCGGTAAACCCGGACGAGCCCGACGACCCGCCCGGGGCGCTCGGCGAGGAGCCCGCGCCGGCCCCCGGCGTCGCCGGAGCGGAGGCCGCCCCGGACGGGGTCGACGAGACGTCCGGCCCGTCGGACGCGCCGGCGTCCGACCAGGAGTCGTCCTTGCCCGAGGGCGAGGGGAAGTCGCCGACCGGCCGGCCCTTCAGCGCGGCCTTCATGTAGCCGGTCCAGATCTGCGCCGGGTACTGGCCGCCCGCCGCGCCGTCGATCCCGCCCGTACCGCTCAGGCTGACCTGGGCGCCGGTGGCCGGGTCCTGGCCGAACAGGGCGACCGAGGTCACCAGCTCGGGGGTGTACCCGACGAACCAGACCGACTTCTGGTCGTCCGTCGTGCCGGTCTTGCCGGCCACCGGGCGGCCCAGGGCCTTCGCCCGCCAGCCGGTGCCGCCGGGGTCGCTCACCACGCCCTGCAGCATGGCGGTCACCTCGCGGGCGGTCTCCTCGCTGATCGCCTGGGTGGTCTTGTGGGCCGGCAGCTGGACCGCCTCGCCCTCGCGGTCCACCGACTGCACCAGCCACGGAGTGATCTGCTTGCCGCCGTTGTCCAGCGTGGCGTACACGCCGGCCATGTCGAGCACGCTCGG
Organism: Kitasatospora sp. NPDC047058; assembly: GCF_040643935.1. NCBI lineage: Bacteria > Bacillati > Actinomycetota > Actinomycetes > Kitasatosporales > Streptomycetaceae > Kitasatospora > Kitasatospora sp. NPDC047058. The sequence continues at coordinate 27,262 of NZ_JBEYVJ010000014.1, forward strand.
GGTGGCGGCGCCGAGCGGGATCGACGGCACCGCTTCGAGACCGGGGGTGTTGCTGGGCAGCCCGAGCGCGATGCCGGTGTCCCTGACCCTCTGCAGCCCGGTGTCCTGGGCGAGCTGGGCGAACGCCGAGTTCACCGACCAGTCGGTGGCCTGCTGGAGGGTGATCGGGCCGTAGCTCTTGTCGCCCTCGTTCGGCGGCGCGTACGGGGTGCCCTTCCCGCCGCGGACCTTGCGGCCGCTGGTGCCGTCGTAGACGGTGCGCGGGGTGACGGTCTGGCCGGACTGGGTCTTGGCGTCGTTCTCCAGCGCGGCCGCCAGCGCGATCGCCTTGAACGTGGAGCCCGCCTGGTAGTCCCGCCGGGTCGCGTTGTCGATGTAGTGCTTGGTGTAGTCGGCCCCGCCGTACAGGGCCACCACGGCACCGGTCTTCGGGTCGACGGAGACGGCGCCGGCCTGGGCGGCCGCGTCCTTCTTCCGCTTCTCCGGGTTGAGGGTGTCGTGCAGCTGCGCCTGGACCGAGTCCTGGAGGGCCTGCTGGCGCGCCGGGTCGACGCTCAGCTTGACCGTGTAGCCACCCTTGGCCAGCTCGGACTCGGAGATCACCCGGTTCGCGGTGAGGTACTCGGTCGCCGCGTTCACCAGGTAGCCGGCCTGGCCGGAGAGGCCGAGCTGCGCCTGCGGGTCCTTGACCTCGGGGAAGGCGGTGGCGGCGCGCTCCTCGGCGGAGAGCCAGCCCTCCTTCACCATGCCGTCGAGGACGTAGTTCCAGCGGTTCACCGCGTTCTGCTTGCCCGCGGGGGTGGCGGTGGCGACGTCGTAGGCGCTCGGGGCGTTCAGCAGGGTGGCCAGGTAGGCGCCCTGGGCGGGGTCGAGTGCGGAGGCGTCGACTCCGAAGTACTGCTGGGCCGCGGCCTGGATGCCGTAGGCGCCGCGCCCGTAGTAGGAGGTGTTGAGGTAGCCGGAGAGGACGTCGTCCTTGGTCTCGGTGGCGTCCACCTTGATCGCGATGAAGAGTTCCTTCACCTTGCGGGTGACCGACTGCTTCTGGCTCAGGTACGTGTTCTTCACGTACTGCTGGGTGATCGTGGAGCCGCCCTGGGTGCCCTCGCCCTTGGCGGTGTTGACGGCGGCGCGGACCAGCCCCTGCACGTTGACGGCGCCCTCGTGGTAGAAGTTGCGGTCCTCCGCGGCGAGCGCGGCGTGCTGGGCGGCGGGGGAGACCTTGTCCAGCGGGACGTTCTGCCGGTTGGTCTGGCCGGTCCGGGCGATCACCGAGCCGTCCTGGTAGAGCCAGGTGTTGCTCTGCGCGATCGCGGCGGCGTGCGCGTCCGGCACCTTCACCAGGGCGATGCCGAGCGCGAAGAAGCCGACGCCGAGCAGCACGGACGTGACGAGGCCGAGCAGGGTCATCCGCCAGGTCGGGACCAGCCGGCGCCAGCCGGTGCGCTTCGGGCGCTCCGCCGGGCGGAGTCGGGGGGACGGCACGCGGCGGCCGCTCTGGGCGTTTCGGAACAAAGCGGCGGCCTTTCCTGCGGGCGGACCGTACCGGCCTGCACAGCGGGGGGATAACGGAGGTCGGGGACCTTTGTCCCGTTTCCGGTTTACAGCCCAAAACGCACCGAACGGGTCGATTGGCTCCATCCCGACGGCAAGCGAGACCGACATCACACGCAAAACGGACGTCGACGGGCAAAAAAATCGGAGAGCCCCTCGCTGGTGCGAGAGGCTCCCCAATGTCTGTGCGCCGCCAGGGACTCGAACCCCGGACCCGCTGATTAAGAGTCAGCTGCTCTAACCAACTGAGCTAGCGGCGCCTGCTGACCTGGAGAACAATACACGGTCCGGAGGGGTGTCTCGTACCGCCGGGGTCGACCGGGTGTGCAAGGCGCGGTCCGGGTGTCCGTTTCCGCCCGGTTGGGGCTGAGTTGGCCCGCGGTTAGGGTGGAAAGGTGCGCAGCCTCCACCCCGGCCGCCGGAACGCTCGGCTCCTCGCCGCCTCCCTGCTGCTCGGCGCAGCGGACGGCCCGCGCCCGGCGGCCGGGTTCGTGCGCATCGGCGGCACGGCCGTGCACGTCCGCACCGAAGGCAGCGGGCCGGCCTGCCTGCTCACCGGCGGGCTCGGCAGCAGCTGGTTCGACTGGGACCTGGTCGTGCCCTTCCTCGCGCCCTACCGCACCGTGGTCCGCTTCGACCGGCCCGGCTTCGGGCTGAGCCAGCCGGGACCGGCCGGGCGGTCCGGTCCGACGCTGGCCGCCGAGGCCGAGCGGATCCGGGGCGTGCTGGACGCGCTCGGGCTGCCCGAGCCGTGCACGGTGGCGGGTCATTCGCTGGCGGGCTTCCACGTCGAGGCCTTCGCCCGGCTCCACCCGGAGCGGACGGCCGGGCTGGTGCTGGTGGACGGCAGCACCGAGACGGCCCCGCGCCCACTGCCGGCGCCGGGGCTCCGCGACCTGGCGGCCCGGGCGGTCGCCGGCGGGGCGACGGCCGTCGCGGTGCCGTACCTCCTCGGGCCCGCGGTGCGGCGGCTGGTGGCGCGGGTGGTCACGGTCCGGGGCGAGGACCTCGCCCCGGCGCCGCTGGTCCGGCACTGCTACCGGACCGGGCGGGCCCTGCGCGCCCTGCTCCGGGAGAACGCGGCCTACCGGGACCAGGCCGCCGACCTGGCGGAGCTGCGCGCCATCGCGCCGCTGGCGGACGGGCTGCCGGTGACGGTGCTCGCCGCCGACGACGGCTGCCGGAACCGCCGGACCGAGGACTGGCTGGGCCGCCAGCGGGGACTGGCCGCACTGCTCGACGCCGACTTCCGCACCACCGCCCCGGCCGGGCACCTGGTGATGTTCGACCGCCCGGACGCGGTGGCCTCGGCGATCCTCGACACCCGCTGAGGCCGGCCGGCCCGCTGCGACCTGCGGAGGACCGCTGTGACCTGCGGAGAACCGCTGCGACCTGCGGAGAACCGCCGGGGCCCGCGCCGCCCGAGACCTGCGGAGCCGCCGACGCCCGGGGTCAGCCGCCGTCGCCCGCGGAGTCCGAGGCGATGACCCGCTGGACCGCCCGGGCGACCGGCAGCTCCCGGACCAGCCGCCGGACGGCCTGCCGGGTCGGGGCGCCCGCCGCCCCCGGATAGAGCCGCCGCTGCAGCCGTGCCGCACCGATCAGGCCGGCCAGCTGCCGGTCGCGCTCGGCCGCCGCCCGCTCGGCGGGTGGCAGGGCGGCCCGTGAGACCGGCGACGGATCCGCCGCCGCGCCGCCCACCGCCGCGCCGCCCTCGCGCGCGAGCGTGGCGGCCACCCGGGCGGCGATCTCCTGCCCGATGCCCGGCGGCGTCGCCACGTGGAGGCGGTAGGGCAACCCCAGGAAGCGGCGCTGTTCGACGGTGAGCAGGCCGGCCGCGGTCAGCCGGTCGAGGAAGGGGGCCGCCCCGGGCTTGCGCGGGATCCTGCGGACCACGTGCTCCAGGCCCAGTCGGTGCCGGCTCTTGCCCGCCGCCTCCAGCCGGGCGAGCACACCGGCCGCGACCTCGTCGTGGCCGCCCAGCGGCTGGAACCCGGTGATCCGCCGATCCTCGACGGTGACCGCCCCGGTGAGCACCAGCTCGGCGACGACGCCGCCCGCGATCACCCGGTGGAACGAGCCGGCCGGGATGCGCAGCCGGCCGCGGACCGGGTCGGCGCAGAGGAGCAGCAGCTCCTCGGGAATCGAGCGGCGGACGGACGGAGTCACGGACGGCTACCTCCAGCGGTCGGCGGCCGGCGGGGCCGCACACCCCTGGAACGTACGCGTGCCGGCACCGGGCCGTCCCGGAAACGCCTCAGGCCGCCCACCGGAGTGGACGGCCTGAGACCTTGCCATGTGCGCCGCCAGGGACTCGAACCCCGGACCCGCTGATTAAGAGTCAGCTGCTCTAACCAACTGAGCTAGCGGCGCCTGCTGACCTGCAGAACATTACACGGGGTCGGGTCGATTCGCCGAATCGCCACCGGACGGACACGTTCCGTAGCCGGGCGCGCCGTTCCGGAGCCCGGACCGCCGCTCCGGAGGCCGGACCGCCGCTCCGGAGGCCGGCCAGCTATTCCGGGAAGTGGCAGGCCGCCCGGTGGTCGGCCCCCACGTCCGCCGTCGCATCCGCCGCCGCGCCCGCCGCCGGGCCGGTGAGCGGCGGGGCCTCGGTCTCGCAGCGGGTGCGGTCCCCGGCGCCGAGCCGGAGGTGGACGGGGCAGCGGGTGCGGAACGGGCAGCCGGTGCGGCGGGTGGTGGGCGAGGGCGGGTCGCCGGGCAGCAGGATGCGGCTGCGGGCGCGTTCGGCGGCCGGGTCCGGGAGCGGGACGGCGGAGAGCAGCGCGCGGGTGTAGGGGTGCCGGGGGTGGTCGAAGACGGCGGTGACCTCGCCGTCCTCGACGGTCCGGCCGAGGTACATGACGCTGACCCGGTCGGCGAGGTGCCGGATCACCGAGAGGTCGTGCGAGACGAAGAGGTAGGAGAGGCCGAGCTCCGCCTTGAGCGACTGGAGCAGGTTGAGCACGCCGGCCTGGATGGAGACGTCCAGGGCGGAGACCGGTTCGTCGAGGACGAGCAGCTTCGGGCGGACGGCGAGCGCGCGGGCGATCGAGATCCGCTGCCGCTGCCCGCCGGAGAACTGGTGCGGGTAGCGGACGGCGTGGGCCGGGTCGAGGCCGACCTGCCGCAGCAGTTCGGGCACCCGGGCGGCGATCTCGTCCTTGGCCGCCCGCTGGGCGCGCAGTGGTTCGGCGACGATGTCGCCGACCGGCATCCGCGGGTCGAGGCTGGCCATCGGGTCCTGGAAGACGATCTGCAGCTCGGCCCGGAGCCGGTGCGCGTCGGCCCGGGAGAGCGCGGCGGTGTCCTGCCCGAGCAGTTCGATCCGGCCGGACTCGGGGGCGGCGAGCCGCAGCAGTTCGAACAGCGTGGTGGACTTGCCGGAGCCGGACTCGCCGACCAGGCCGAGCGTCTCGCCCTGCCGGATGTCCAGCTCGACGCCGTCCACCGCGTGGACCTCGCCGGTCCGGCGCTTGAAGACGGTGCCCTTGAGCAGCGGGAACGTCTTGGTGAGGCCGGTGACGGAGAGGACCGGCGGGCGCTCCTGCCGGGCGGCGGCCTGCGGGGCCGCACCCGGTTCCGGTGCCGGCACCACCGGAACCGGGTACACATCGGCCGGCGCCGGCCGACGCTCGGCCAGCTCCCCGGCGCGGACGCACGCCGCACGATGGCCGCCCGTCCCGTCGGCCCCGCCCGTCCCGTCCGCCCTGTCCTTCCCCTCCGGCTCCGGCCCGCCCGCCCCGAGCAGCTCCGGCTCGGCCGTCCGGCAGCGCTCCTCGACCAGCGGGCACCGGGCGGCGAACGGGCAGCCGGCCGGCAGCGCGGCCATCGGCGCGGGTGTGCCGGGGATCGGGACCAGTGGCCCGCCCCGGGCGTCCAGCCGGGGCACCGCGCCGATCAGCCCGAGCGTGTACGGGTGCCGCGGCGCGGCGAACAGCTCGTCCACGCCGGCCGTCTCGACCACCCGGCCCGCGTACATCACGGCGACCCGGTCGGCCATCCCGGCGATGACGCCGAGGTCGTGGCTGACCAGGACGAGTGCGGCTCCGGTCTCCCGCCGGGCGGTCCGCAGCACGTCGAGGACCTGGGCCTGGATGGTGACGTCCAGTGCGGTGGTGGGCTCGTCGGCGAGCAGGATGTCGGGGTCGTTGGCGATGGCCATGGCGATCATCGCGCGCTGCCGCATGCCGCCGGAGAACTCGTGCGGGAAGCTGTCCAGGGCCCGGTCGGGGGCGGGGATGCCGACCAGGTCGAGCAGTTCGGCGGCCCGCCTGCGGGCGGCGGGTCGGTCGAGCCGCTGGTGGATCCGGAGCGCCTCGACGATCTGGTCGCCGATCCGGTAGACGGGGGTGAAGGCGGAGAGCGGGTCCTGGAAGACCATGGCGACCCGGCGGCCGCGGACGGCGGCGAGTTCCCGGCCCGGCAGGCCGACCAGCTCCCGGCCGTCCAGTTCGACCGAGCCGCGGACGCTCGCCGTCCCGGGCAGCAGGCCGAGTACGGCGAGCGCGGTGACGGACTTTCCGGACCCGGACTCGCCGACGATGCCCAGGGTCTCGCCGCGTCGCAGGGTGAGGTCGACGCCGCGGACGGCGGGGACGGCCGTGCCGCGCGGTCCGGCGAAGTCGACCCGCAGGTCGCGGACGGCCAGCAGCGGGGTGGCGGCCGGCGGGGTTTCGACGGTGGTGGTCACTGGCTGCCACGCTTCCTGCGGGGAGTACGGGGGCGGCGGTGGGTGCGGGCCGCCTCGGCGGTCGGGTCGAGGGCGTCGCGCAGTCCGTCGCCGATCAGGTTGACGGCCAGGACGAAGAGCACCAGCAGCCCGGCGGCGAAGTAGAACAGCCACGGGAAGGTCGGGGCGTCGAAGGTGCCGGCGGCGAGCAGGGTGCCGAGCGAGACGTCGGGGGCCTTCACGCCGAAGCCGAAGTAGGAGAGCGCGGTCTCGCTCATCACGGCGCCGCCGACGGCGATGGTGGCGTCGATGATGAGGAAGGAGGCGACGTTCGGCAGGACGTGCCGGGTGATGATCCGCAGCGGCCGGACGCCCATGAACTGCGCGGCCCGGACGAACTCGCGCTCGCGCAGCGAGATGGTCATCGAGCGGACCACCCGGGCGGTGATCATCCAGTTGAACAGGGCGAGCAGCAGCACGAACGCGAGCCAGCCGGCGCCCTTCAGCCGGGGGGAGATGATGGTGATCACCAGGAAGGCGGGGAAGACCAGCATGAGGTCCACCACGAACATCAGCACCCGGTCGGTCCAGCCGCCGAAGTAGCCGGCGCAGGCGCCGAACAGCGAGGCCAGCACGGTGGAGAAGAGCGCCACCAGCAGGCCGATGACGAGGGACTTCTGCAGTCCGCGGACGGTCTGCGCGAAGACGTCCTGGCCGATCCCGTTGGTGCCGAACCAATGCTGGCCGGAGGGGGGTTGGCGCAGGGCGCCGTAGTCGGGGGTGGCGTAGTCCCAGGGCGTGAGGTACTGGCCGCCGAAGGCGAGGGCGAACAGCAGCAGGACGATCACGGCCCCGGCCACCGCCCCGCGGGCGGCGAGCAGCCGGGCGAGGACGAGCCGGCCCCGGCCGGTCGCCGCGGCGGCACCGCCCGGACCGGGCGCGGCAGCGGCACCGGGGGTGGGACCGGGGACGGGATCGGGTGCGGAGGACTCCGCGACAACGGTGGTCACAGCTGGTCTCCTCCGGTCAGGACCGCACGCGCGGGTCGAGGGCGGCGTGCAGGGTGTCGGCGAGGAAGCCGGAGGCGAGCACCACGACGGCGGCGAACAGGTTGACCGCGACGACGGAGTTGACGTCCTGTTCGTTGATGGACTGGATGAACCACTCGCCCATGCCGTGCCAGCCGAAGATCGTCTCGGTGAAGGCGGCGCCGGTGAAGATGCCGAGGAAGCTGTAGGCGAACATCGTCGACATCGGGATGACCGCCGTCCGCAGGCCGTGCTTGAGCAGGGCGCGGTTGCGGGTCAGGCCCTTGGCCTCGGCGGTGCGCAGGTAGTCGGAGCCGAGGACGTCGAGCATCGTGCCGCGCTGGTAGCGGCTGTAGGTGGCGAGGCCGCCGAGCGCCAGCGAGAGGGTGGGCAGCAGCAGGTGCAGCGCCCAGTCGGCGAGGTGGGCGCCGAGGCCGCCGGTCAGGCCGGGGGTCTCGTACCCGGTGAACGGGACGACCTCGTGGCCCGAGACGTCCTTGGCGGCGATGGCGCCGTTCTTGAGGAAGAGCGCCACCAGGAAGACCGGGGTGGAGAGCAGGAGGAAGGAGAGGACGGTCAGCAGCCGGTCGGACACCCGGTACTGGCGGACCGCGCTCCAGGCCCCGGCGGCGACGCCGAGGACCATCCCGAGCAGGCTGCCGACCAGCAGCAGCCGCAGCGAGACCCAGATCCGCCGGCGGAAGTCGTCCAGCACCGGGGTGTCGTGGATGGTGCGGCCGAGGTCGCCGTGGAGCAGCAGGCCGCCGGCCCAGTGGCCGAAGCGTTCGACGACCGGGGTGTGGTCGTTCAGGTTGAGGTCGGTGAGCTGCCGCTCGACCGAGGCGGCGGCGGGCCGCGGCACCTTGGCCTCGAAGTACGTGCGCGGTTGCAGGGCGGCGGCGGACAGCGCGTACGCCAGGAACACGGCGGCGACCAGCAGCACGGCGTAGTAGCCGAGTCGCTTGACGAGGTAGCGGAGCATCAGCGGCCGCCCGGGACGGGGGCGGGGCCGACGCGTCTGGTGGGCATCGGTCGGTGGCCTTCGGTCGGTGACGGCCCGGTTCGGGCCGGTACGGGAAAGGTGCTGGTCACGAGTGTTCCACCGGTGCGCGGCCGCGGTGTTGCGGCCGTGTTGCGGCCCGTTTCGTTCGGATCAGATGTCAACTCCTCCCCCTGGTACTCGTCCTGATCCGCTGTTACGTTCGGTCCGCCGGCACCGACTTGGCTGCCCACGATCAAGACTCGCCACACCTTGCGACGCCCAACTCCCGACACTCGTCGTCTTCACCGGGGGGAACCCTCATGGACGCTTCCAGCACGCCCGCCCGCCACCTCGGCAGAGCCGTCGCGCTCGCCCTCGCCGTCGCGCTCGCGGCCACCGCGTGCACCTCGGGCGGCGGCTCCGCCGACAACGCCGCCAAGAGCGAACCCCCGGGACAGGGCGCGATCGACATCAACGCCAAGGCGCCCGAGCAGCTGAAGGACGGCGGCGAGGTGCGCTTCCCGCTGTACCAGTGGATCAGCCAGTGGAACCCGTTCCAGGTGGACGGCCGCTACGGCGACGCGGTCGAGATCATGCGGGCGCTGGAGCCGGAGCTGTTCACCACCGACGGGACCGGCACCTTCAAGCCGGTCACCGACTACCTGCTGGAGGCGAAGGTCACCTCCACCTCCCCGCAGGTGATCACCTACAAGCTCAACCCGAAGGCCAAGTGGTCGGACGGGAAGCCGCTGAGCTACCTGGACTTCAAGGCCGACTGGGAGGCCAGCAACGGCAAGAAGGACGGCTACAACCTCGCCGACTCCTCCGGCTACGAGCTGATCTCGGCGGTAGAGCAGGGCGCCGACCCGGGCGAGGTCAAGGTGACCTTCGCCGAGCCGTACGCGGACTGGCAGAACCTGTTCCGTCCGCTGATCCCGGCCGCCGGGATCAGCACCGCGGACGACTTCAACAAGGGCTGGGTGGAGAGGATCCCGATCACGGCCGGGGCGCTGAAGATCGGCACGGCGGACAAGACGGCGCAGACCATCACGCTGGTCCCGGACCCGGCCTGGTGGGGTGCGAAGCCCAAGGCGGACAGGATCACCTTCCGGGTGATGTCGCAGTCGGCGACCACGCAGGCGTTCCTCAACAACGAGATCGACGTCGCCGCGGCGGGCGCCGCCACGGCGTACGGGCAGCTCAAGGAAGCCAAGGACGCGGTGATCCGGACGGCCAGCCCGTGGGACGAGGTGCACCTCTCGTTCGGCGGCGGCGGCGCGCTCGAGGACCGGAAGGTGCGCCAGGCGCTCGGCAAGGCGCTGGACCGCTCGGCGCTCATCAAGATCGCCAACAACGGCGTGCCGGTCGAGTTCAAGCCGCTCGGCAACCACATCTTCATGCCCAACCAGGCCGGCTACCGGGACAATTCCGGGGAGTGGGCCAGGTTCGACCTGCCCGCCGCCAAGAAGGCGCTGGACGAGGCGGGTTGGAAGGAGGCCGGCAGCGGACAGCCGCGCACCAAGGACGGCCGGCCGCTGACCCTGCACTTCGTGCTCAACGAGTCCACCCCGCAGGCCCAGGTCGACCTGGCGACCGCCGCCCAGGCGATGTGGCTGGCGGCCGGGGTCAAGGTGGAGATCGACAAGGTGCCGGCCAACGACTTCTTCACCAAGTACGTCAACCAGGGGAAGTTCGACATCGCCAGCTGGCGCAACACGGACTCGTTCCCGCTCTCCACCAGCCTCACCAACTTCCGGCTGCCGCAGGGCGACAACGTGTTCGGCAACTTCTCCAAGCTCGGCACGCCCGAGATCGACGGGCTGCTCAAGAAGGCGGCCGGCACGGTCGACCCGGTGGAGGCGGCCAAGCTCTACAACGAGGCGGACGCGAAGATCTGGGAACTCGGCCACACCGTCGAGCTGTACCAGCGGCCGACCGTGGTGGCGGTCCGCAAGGGGCTGGCCAACTACGGTGCGTTCGGCCTGGCGGGCGTCGACTACACCCGGGTGGGCTGGGAGAAGTAGCCCCGTCGGCGGGTGCGGCGGGTGCGGCGGGCGCGGCGGGCGCGACTGGCCGGGCGGTCACGGCTGTGCGGCCGGCGCGGCGGCACGGCAGGCGCTGGCGAGCAGCGCGGTGATCACGAGGCCGGTGGTGCGGACACGGGAGGAACGGCTCTGCCGCCCCCGATCTCCTGCCACCGGCCTTGACCTTCCGCGATGCCCGCAGGCCGCCCGTGTCGTGAGGTCCGCTCCGGACCCGCTCGCCTTCACACCGGGGATGAATCTAGCGGGGCCGGTGGGGCTGCGCGCGGTACGGCGCGGGCGCGCCCGGAAACCCGCCGGGCTGTCACCCGGTTCGCGCACCCGGCCGTCAACTCTCGCTGACGGCACGGCACATCGGGTGGCGCGGGCGGCCGACGTGCGGTCCGGCGCGTGGTCCGGTAGGCGGTCCGGCGCGTGGCCCGGTAGGCGGTTCGCCGCCCCGGCGGCAGCGGGCCGGGCAGCGGGCCGAGCGTGTCCCGCCCGGGCGCGGGAGGAGGGCTGCCCGCACGCCGTACGGGGGCCGCGCCGGTGCGTGCGCCCGGACCGGGCCGCTGCCAGGATGCGGCGGGGGACGGCGCAGCCCGCCCGTCCCGGACCCCGGAGACCGACCATGAGCAGCGAATCCGCCGCAGTTCCCCGCCCGCACCACCCCGACCACCACCCGGTGCGCCGGATGGTCCCGCGCAGCCGGGAGGAGCCGCACCGGGTCGCCACCCCGCTTGAGCTCTTCTTCGACCTCTGCTTCGTGGTCGCGGTCGGCCAGGCCGGCCGGGAGCTCGCCCACGACCTGGCCGCCGGCCACTACGGCGACGGCCTCACCGGGTACGTCTTCGCGTTCTTCGCGATCTGGTGGGCGTGGATGAACTTCACCTGGTTCGCCTCCGCGTACGACTGCGACGACGTGCCGTACCGGGTCACCACGCTGGTGCAGATCGCCGGGGTGCTGATCCTGGCGGCCGGCGTGCCACGGATGTTCGCCGAGCAGGACCTGACGCTCTCGGTGGTCGGGTACGTGGTGATGCGGCTGGCGATGGTCACCCAGTGGCTGCGCGCGGCGGCCAGCGAGGAGGGCCTGGCGCGCGGGGTCGCGCTGCGCTACGCGGCCGGGATCACCGTCTGCCAGATCGCCTGGGTGGTGGTGGTGGCGCTGCCGCACGACGTCCGGCCGTACGTGATCCCGCTGGGCATCCTGGCCGAGCTGTCGGTGCCGGTGATCGCCGAGCTCCGGATGCAGACCCCCTGGCACCCGCACCACATCGCCGAGCGGTACGGCCTGTTCACCCTGATCGTGCTGGGCGAGACGGTGGCGGCGGCGACCGTCGCGGTGCAGTCGGCGGTCGACGAGCACGAGGGGCTGGGCCGGCTGGTGCCGGTCGCCGTCGGGGGCCTGCTGATCTGCTTCTCGGCCTGGTGGATCTACTTCGCCCGGCCGGTCCACGACCACCTGCGCTCCAACCGCCAGGCGTTCCTGTGGGGTTACGGCCACTACGTGGTGTTCGGTGCGGCGGCGGCGATCGGCGCGGGGCTGGAGGTGGCGGTGGAGTCGGCGGTGCACAAGGCGCACATCTCCGCCACGGCCGCCACCGCGACCGTCACGGTGCCGACCGCGCTCTACCTGTTCACCGTCTGGCTGCTGCACGCCAGGCACGTCAAGACCGGGGTGGAGCAGACGCTGCTGCCGATCGCCGCGTTCGCGGTGCTGGCGTGCACGGCGGCCGGCGACTCCGGGGTCCTGGCGGCGGGCCTGGTCACCGCGGCCACGGTGGCGGTGGGCGTCGCCCTGCACGCCCGCGCGGCCCGGGCGGCGGCCGGCCCGGCCTGAGCCACCCGGACGCCCTCGCCGGGCCGGTCCTCGTCGGGCCGGTTCTCGCCGGGACGGCTCTCGTCGGGGGAGCCTTCGCCGAGGAGGTCCGCGTCGGGTGCGCCTGCGCCGCCGGAGCCTTCGCCGCGGGGCCCCGCGGTGGGGGAGCCCGCGCCGCGGGACTGGCCGAGCAGGTGCGGGAGCGCCTGGTCGTGCCGGGCGAGCCAGGCCCGGTAGGCCGGGCTGACCTGCGCGAGGTCCAGGTAGGCGGCGCGCAGCTCCCCGTACAGCGCGTCCAGGGCGGGCGGGCTGAGGGCGCGCGGCCGCCAGGCGAGCAGTAACCGGACGGCCAGCGGGTCGCCGTGCACCGGCCGGACGACCGTGCCGGGCCCGGGGGCGGCGGTGGGCTGGCAGGGGCGGACGGCCTCGCCGGAGGCGACCAGCTCGGCGGCGGTCGCGTTGTCGCGCACCTGCACCACCCGGGGGTTGAGCCCGGCCTCGGTGAACACCCGGCGCATCGCCGCGTACTCGTGGTCGGCGGTCGGGTCGACCATCCAGGTGTCCTCGGCCAGGTCGGCGAGGTCCACCACCGGCCGCGCGGCGGCCGGGTGGCCGGCCGCGAGGGCGACGAACTGCGGCTCCCGGGCCATCAGCACCCGGTGCTCGGCGTCCGGCGGCACCCGGAGCGGGAAGCCCTCGCTCTCGTGCACGAACGCGACGTCCAGCTGGTCGGCGGCCACCATCCGCAGCAGGGCGTTGGCGGAGATGTCGATGTGGATGGTGGTGTCCGTCTCGGGCAGCCGCTCGTGCACCCGGCGCAGCCAGGCCGCGACCGCCCGGCTGCCGACGCTGCCGATCCGCAGCCGGCGGGCGCGTTCGCCGCCGGCGGCCTCCCTGGCCTCCTGGCGTGCGGCGGCGACCAGCGCGGCCATCTCGGCGATCACCGGCCTGGCCCGGGACAGCACCGAGTGGCCGAGCGCGGTGGGCCGGCTGCCGGTCTGCTCGCGGGTGAACAGCGTGCCGCCGACGGCCCGTTCGATGCGGTGCAGCTGGGTGGTGAGGGAGGGCTGGGTCATGCCGAGCTGCAGCGCAGCCTTGCGGAGGCTGCCGGTGTCGGCGATCGCGCACAGCACCCGGAGGTGTCTCACGTCCAGCTCCACATCGGGAGCATAACGGGCGAATGGGTGTGGCGCCAGGGACATGACAGACGGTCGGGCCGCTCCGGCGTCGTTCCGGCGTCGTCCGGGCGTCGTTTCGGCGTCGTTCCGGGCGTCGTCACGGCGCCCGTTCCGCTGCCGTCCGCGGGCGGGTCAGGGCCGGGTGCGGCCCGTTCGCGACCCCCGTCGTCCGGGGGAGATTGGCCCGGGCTATCGCCGGTTGACATCATCCGCCGGGCCGCCGCGCTGACCGAAGCTCTGGGGCAGCAGACGTTCATCCGGTAACCCGCGGCCGGCCCCCACCGGCCGCGGCGTTCGTGTCATCGGAGCCCCCACATGAACCGCATTCCGCGGACGCTGTCCGCTGCCCTCGGCCTGGCCCTCGCGGCCGGCGTCGCCGCCCTGCCCGGGACCGCGAGCGCGGCCCCCGCCACCGGCGCGGCCGCCCAGCACTACACCGCCCCGGCGCCCTCGTTGAAGGGCGGCGCCGCGAAGGCCGACAACCAGGCCTTCTTCGAGGCCGTGATGAAGTCGGCCCGGGCCAAGCAGGCCGCCGCGCCGTTCCTCAAGGCCGTCGTGGTCACGTACGACGCGAGCAACGCGCCGACCTTCCGCACCCAGATAGCCCGGTCCGCCCAGATCTGGAACAGCTCGGTGAGCAACGTCCGGCTGCAGGCGGGCTCCAACGCCGACTTCTCGTACTACGAGGGTGACGACCCGGACAACGGCTCGTACGCCAGCACCGACGGCCACGGGTCGGGCTACATCTTCCTCGACTACGGCCAGAACCAGCAGTACGACTCCACCCGGGTCACCGCCCACGAGACCGGGCACGTGCTGGGCCTGCCGGACCACTACTCCGGCCCGTGCAGCGAGCTGATGTCGGGCGGCGGCCCCGGCCCCTCCTGCACCAACCCGTACCCGAACTCGGCCGAGCGCCGCCGGGTCAACTCCCTGTGGCAGTCCGGGCTGGCCGCGACCGCGCGCTGACCACCGCCGCGTTCCGCACCGCTCCACCCGGACCGGCCGTTCCACCGCGTCCGTCCCTTTCACCCGTTCATCAGTCCACCCGTTCACCCGTTCACCGCGCCCGTCCCCAACAGCGGCCGCGGCACCCGCGAACAGGAGCCCCCACATGAACCGTCTGTCCCGCACGCTCTCCGCCGCCCTCGGCCTGGCCCTCTCGGCCGGCCTGGCCGCCCTGCCCACCACGGCCGCCGCCGCGCCGGCCCAGGGCTACACCGCGTCTTCGTACGCGGGCTCGGCCGCCGAGGACGCGGACAACCAGGCGTTCTTCGAGGCCGTGATGAAGTCGGCGCTGGCCAAGCAGGCCGCCGCGCCGTTCGTGAAGGCCGTCGTGGTCACGTACGACGCGAGCAGCGCACCGACGTTCCGCAACCAGATAGCCCAGAGCGCCCAGATCTGGAACAGCTCGGTCGGCAACGTGCAGCTCCGGTCCGGCTCGGCCGCGGACTTCCGCTACTACGAGGGCAACGACGCGCGCGGTTCGTACGCCAGCACCGACGGCCACGGCCGCGGCTACATCTTCCTGGACTACAAGCAGAACCGGCAGTACAACTCGACCCGGGTCACCGCCCACGAGACCGGGCACGTGCTGGGCCTGCCGGACCACTACTCCGGCCCGTGCAGCGAGCTGATGTCCGGCGGCGGCCCGGGCACGTCCTGCACCAACCCGTACCCGAACTCGGCCGAGCGCAGCCGGGTCAACTCCCTCTGGTCGCGCGGCTGATCCCGGAGACACCGGCACCGACACCGGCCCGGCCGCCCACCCCGGGCGGCCGGGCCCTGTCGGTGGTGCGTGCGAGCATGCGGACGAGACCCGTCCAGCGAGCCCCGCTCGCCCGACCGCGAGGTGCCACGCCATGCCGCTGTCCGTCCCCGACCGCCTGGCCGACCTGCCGTACGCCCACCTGCTGAGCGCGCACACCGGCCCGCTGCGCAGCGACGGGCGCTACGACACCGTGCACTTCGACGGCGGCGAGCACACCGACGAGTCGGCCGGCGGGGCGGCCTTCCTGGAGTGCGCCTTCACGGGCGTCTCGCTCAGCGGGGTCGGGCTGCGCCAGGCCCGGTTCAACGAGGTCTGGGCGCAGGCCGGCCGCTGGGTGGGCTGTGACCTCAGCGAGAGCGAGTGGCAGGACACCGCGTTCACCGGCGGCGTGCTGGCCGGCGTCGCCGCCCACGGCTCGGCACTGCGCCGCACGGTCTTCCGCGGCTGCAAGCTGGAGGCGGTCAACCTGCGGGGGGCCGTCCTGCGCGACGTCGTCTTCGAGGACTGCCTGCTGCGCGACGTGGACTTCGGCGACGCCAGGCTGACCGACGTCTCCTTCCCCGGTTCCACCCTGGAGGAGGTCCGGCTGCGCGGCGCCGGGCACACCAGGACCGACCTGCGCGGCGCCGTCCGCCTCGGCCTGCCCGACGGCCACCAGGGCCTCCGGGGCGCCGTCATCAGCCCCACCCAACTCCTCGAACTGGCGCCCCAGTTCGCACACGCCCTGGGAATCACCGTGAAGGACTGAAGCCCCGGCGTTCAGCCGGGCGTCGTCCGGTGACGACGGGACGAACAGTCCGCCAACCCTGTTCCCGGCCCCTGGTGGGGCGGTGCGAGCCGGTGGATGATGCTGCGCGATCGATGGGCCCCAACTTGTGTGCACAACATCGCCAGTGAAGGGACGGGCTGGGCTGATGGCCGAGCTGAGTCGTAGGAAGTTCGTCGCGCTGTCCGGAGCCGCCGCAGCCGGCTTCGCCGTGGCCGGTACCACCGGTGCGGGGGCGGCGCCCGGTGCGCCCGCCGCCGCGCCCTCGGCGGCGCTGTCGCAGACCGGCACCATCGCGGACGCGCGCCACATCGTGATCCTGATGCAGGAGAACCGCAGCTTCGACCACTACTTCGGCATGCTGCGCGGCGTGCGCGGCTTCGCCGACCGCAGCGCGATCCAGATCGCCGGCGGCTACAGCGTCTTCAACCAGCCGAACGGCCTGTTCGGCCGGCAGTACCCGTGGCAGTTCAGCGCCACCAAGCCGGCCGGCGGCGCGGACCCGGAGCGGCTCGCGCAGTGCAACGGCGACCTCGCCCACGGCTGGTCCGACCAGCACCGGGCGTGGAACGGCGGCAAGCTGGACTCCTGGGTCGCCGCCAAGGGCAACGTCCGCACGCTCGGCTACCTCACCCGCGAGGACATCCCGTTCCACTACGCGCTCGCCGAGAACTGGACCGTCTGCGACGCCTACTTCTGCTCCGTCATCAGCGCCACCGGCCCCAACCGCACCTACCACTGGTCCGGCCAGATCGACCCGGCCGGCGCCGCGGGCGGCCCGGCGTACGACGGCGGCGACGAGAAGGGCCTGCGCTGGCAGACCTACGCCGAGGCGCTCGAGAACGCCGGCGTGAGCTGGAAGGTCTACCAGAACGCGGCCGACAACTACGGCGACAACGCCCTGGCCTACTTCACGCAGTTCGCCGACGCGCCGGCCGGCAGCCCGCTCGCCGTCAAGGGCATGGGCTCCGTCCCCCGGGTGACCGGGCGGACGCCGGACGACATCGTCGCCGCGATCAAGGGCGACGTGCTGAACGGCACCCTCCCGCAGGTCTCCTGGATCGTCCCCAACCAGGAGGTCTCCGAGCACCCGTACGCCACCCCGGCGGACGGCGCGCACTTCGTCCACAACGTGATCGACGCACTCGCCGCCGACCCGGACGTCTTCAACTCCACCGTCCTCTTCCTCAACTACGACGAGAACGACGGCTTCTTCGACCACGTCCCGCCGCCCGCCGCCCCGGCCGGCACCCCGGGCGAGTTCTACGGCGGCACCAACATCGGCCTCGGCTTCCGCGTCCCGATGATCGCCGTCTCCCCGTGGACCCGCGGCGGCTGGGTCGACTCCGAGGTCTTCGACCACACCTCGGTGCTGCGCTTCCTGGAGAAGTGGACGGCGGCCATCGGCAAGCCGGCCACCTGCCCGAACATCACCGACTGGCGCCGGCGCGTCTGCGGCGACCTGACCGGCATGTTCGACTTCGCCAACCCGGTGTACGGCCTCCCGGCGCTGCCCGACACCTCGCAGACCATCGGCCTGTCCGCCTGCGGCCCGCTGCCCAACCCGGCCCCGGTGAACAACCAGCTGCCCGTCCAGGAGGCCGGCACCCGCCCGGCCCGCGCGCTGCCCTACCAGCCGAACGCCAACCTGGACCACCTGGAGTTCGGCTCCGGCGGCGTGATGAAGGTCTGGCTGAAGATGGCCAACGAGGGCGCGGCCGCCACGAAGTCGGCGCACTTCGCGGCCTACGCCAACGCCTACCGCAGCGGCGGCCCCTGGCAGTACACCGTCGACCCGGGCGGCAGCCAGAGCGACTTCTTCAACTGCGGCACCGGCTTCGGCGGCGGCCCGTACGACCTGTCCGTGGTCGGCCCCAACCGCTTCCTGCGCCGCTTCAAGGGCGACGCCACCAAGGCGGGCAGGAACGCCGCCGTCACCGCCTCCTACGCCGTCGAGCCGGGCACCGGGAAGCCGGCGGTCTACTTCACGCTCGCCAACACCGGCAGCACGCCGCTGACCTTCACCATCGCCTCGACCAACTACCGGACCGACGGCCCCTGGACGTACCAGGTGCCGGCCGGCGGCAGCGTGACCGACTACTTCAACGCCGTCGCCTACACCAACGGCTGGTACGACTTCACCGTCACGGTGGACGCCGACGCCACCTGGTCGCAGCGGTTCACCGGACACCTGGAGACCGGCGCGCCCAGCATCAGCGGCTGACCCGCGGCGCAGCCGCACGGACGCTACCGGCCCCGGGGGAACCACGGATCGCGGACCTCCCGGGGCCCTTCCGGCGTCAGCAGGGTGAGCAGCACCGTCCCGGCCGCGTACTCGGCGAGCAGCACCGCGCCGTACCGGGTCTCCAGCTCCGCCTGCACCGGCACGGGCAGCCGGCTCAGCGCCCGCCGCAGCATCAGCGCGTCCCGCCGGCTGACCGGCTGCGGGGCGCGCAGCACCAGCCGCAGCGGGCTGAGCGGCCCGGTCACCGGCACGCCCGTGCCCAGCTCGTAGCCGACCGCGCCGATCGGCCCCCAGGCCAGCCGGTGCTCGGTGACCAGCCGCCCGGCCTCGGACAGCGCGGCCAGCGCCGGGACGGCCGCCACCCGCCCGGGCGGTAGCAGTGCCTCCCGCCCGGCCAGCTGCTCGGGCCGCAGCGTCCGGGCCACCGCCGCCCGCGGTGCCAGCGCGTCCAGGTGCTGACCGCGCTCGGGGCCGCGCACGATCACCGGCAGCCAGGTCTCCGGGGCGGCGGAGACGTCCCGGGTGCAGCGCACCGGATGCGGGGTGTCGGCCGGCCCGCCGGCCACCGCGGGCGCCCGGCCGACCGTGACCCACGGGTGGGCCCGCAGCACCCGCCGCGCCCAGTCCGGCAGCCCGCCGCCGCCGAGCGGCCGCAGCGAGCTGGGGCACTGCATCAGCAGCAGGTCGTGCGGTCCGGCCAACCGCCCGTCCAGGGCGGCGAGCGGGCCGACCAGGCGGCGCGGCCCGCCGTGGTGCTCGTCGGCGGCGGGGCGGGGGACCGGGGCGGGACGGTAGGCCGGGGTGACGGTCACGGCAGGACTCCAGGGGGAAGGTACAGAACGGGACCGGCGGACGCCTCCACCCTCCGCCCGCCGCCCGCTACGGCCCTTCGGGTGCCACCACCCGGGACCAAGGACCCGGCCGTCACGACGGCCGCGCGGCCCGGGCGTGCGGATGCGCCCGCCGGGTACCGGTGTGAGAGTGGGGGACAGCCCGGAATGCGTCCGGAGGAGGAGTCATGGGCATCTTCGACAGGTTCCGCCACAAGGGGCACGATGCCGGCGAGGAGGCCAGGTCCTCCCTCGGCGGGAGCCACGAACAGAACACCACCGCGATGACCGATGCCGCCCAGCGTGCCGCCCTCGCGCACGACGAGGCCGCCGACGCGTTCGGCCCCGAGATCGAGAAGGCCCGCGAGGTGCACGAGGCCACGAGCCTCACCGAGCGGGAGGCCGAGGAGCGGGCCCGGGAGGACATGACGGCCGAGGGCGACCCCTGGGACTGAGCGCCGGGACCGCCGCCGCGGGGGCGTGCCCGCCACGGGCGCGCCCCCGCGGTGTGTCCCGGCGCTGTGTGCGGTGTGTCCGGGCAGGGTGTGTCCGGGCGGTCACCCCCGCGGCGGCAGCGGCGGCCGCCGCAGGTCCGGGCGCGGCGTGTCGTCCGGCGGCGGGACGGCGGCCGGCGCGTCCTCCAGCAGCTCCAGCGCCAGCCGGACCGCCGTGACCAGCTCGGTGTGCCGCCCCCGGGCCCAGTCCTGCGGGGTGCGCAGCACGTGGACGTCCGGCTCCACGCCGTGGTTCTCCACCGACCAGCCGAGCCCGCCGGTGAACCAGGAGGCGTTCTTCGGCACCGAGATCTGCGTCCCGTCGCCGAGGGTGTGCCGCCCGGTCATGCCGACCACCCCGCCCCAGGTCCGGTTGCCCACCACCGGGCCGAGCCCGAGCAGTTTGATCGCGGTGATGATGACGTCGCCGTCCGAGCTGGTCGCTTCGTCGGCGAGCGCGACCACCGGCCCGCGCGGGGCGTCCCGGGGCCAGCGCACCGGCAGCCGCCCGCGGCTGAAGTCCCAGGCCAGCACCGGCCGGGTGAGCTTCTCCAGGACGAGTTCCGAGACGTTCCCGCCGGCGTTGCCGCGGACGTCCAGCACCAGTGCGGGCTTGTCCAGCTCGCGGCGGACGTCCCGGTTGAACTGGGCCCAGCCGGAGCCGCCGAGGTCCGGGATGTGCAGGTAGCCGCACCGGCCGTCGCTGAACTCCCGGACCAGGTGGCGGCGTTTGGCCACCCAGTCCTGGTAGCGGATGGGCCGTTCGTCGGTCAGCGGGGTCACCGCGATCCGGCGGACCGGGCCGTCGGACCCGCTGCGCAGGGTGAGTTCGACGGTGGTGCCGCCGGTGCCGGCCAGCAGCGGGCCCGGGCCGCGGACCGGGTCCAGCGGGCGCCCCGCCACCGCCAGCAGCTCGTCGCCGTCGTGCACGCGGTGGGTGGCGAGCGGGGCGCGGGCGCGGGGGTCGGAGGACTCGCCGGGCAGGACCCGGTCGACCAGCCAGCGTCCGTCGGGGTCGCGGTGGGCGTTGGCGCCGAGCAGCCCGAGCGGCTGCTGCGCGAGCGAGGGCCCCTCGCCGCGGCGGGACGGGGTGACGTACGCGTGCGAGGTGCCCAGTTCCCCGAGGAGTTCGCGCAGCAGGTCGGCGAAGTCGTCCGGGCCGGCGACGCGGTCCAGCAGCGGCCGGTACTGGGCGACCAGCGCGGGCCAGTCCAGCCCGGACATCCCCGGGTCCCAGAACTGGTCCCGGACGATCCGGGCCGCCTCGGCGTACGCCTGGCGCCACTCGTCGGCCGGGCGCACGGTGTGGGTGATCCGCCGCAGGTCCACGCTCGTCCCGGCGGAGGGGGAGGTGACGGGGACGATCCGCAGGGTGCCGGCCGAGTAGACCGCGACCGAGCCGCCGTCGCCGGACACGGCGTAGCCGTCCAGCCGGTCGGCCAGCGTGGAGCGGGAGCCCCGGGCCAGGTCGAAGTACTCCAGTGAGGGGCGGCCGGAGGTGTCGTCGGGGTTGGTGAACGTCTGCCCGAGGGTGCCGGAGATCGGCCAGCGCAACCAGACCAGCCCGCCGCGGACGGCGTCGGTGGCCGAGTACTTGGAGGCGATCACCGGGAACTGGACCAGCCGCTCGGCGATGCCCTCCGGGTCGACGTGCACGGTGCCGTCGCCACCGCCGTCGCCGCGCGGGGCGCCGCCGTCCTCGGCCGGCGCGGCGAAGGGGGACGGGGTGCCGGCGGCGAGCGGGACGAGGTAGGGGCGGCAGCCGAGCGGGAAGGAGAGGTCGCCGGTGTGCACGTCGTGGACCGGGTCGAAGCCGCGCCAGGAGAGGAAGGCCAGGTAGCGGCCGTCCCGGGTGAAGACCGGCTGCTCGTCCTCGAACCGGCCGTCGGTGACCTCGGTGATCGGCGCGGGCGCGTCGGTGCGGGTCAGCCGGATGCGGCGCAGCGAGCGCCCGGCCACCGGCTGGGACCAGGCGATCCAGCGCGAGTCGGGGGAGAAGCGGGCGCCGGAGACCGGGCCGTAGCCGGAGGCGGCCAGTTCCCGGACGGCCCCGTCGGCGGTGGCGACCAGCAGCAGCCGCCCGTCCGAGGAGGCCGCGGCCAGGTGGGCGCCGTCGGGGGTGGCGGTGAGCTCCAGGACGCGGCCGAGCCGGCCGGCGGCGAGTAGCCGGTGGCCGTGCTGGGCGGGGGCCTGTTCGTGGCCGGGCAGCGGGACGACCTCCACCGCGTCCTCGCCCTCGGCGTCGGTGATCCAGCCGGCCTCGCCGGTGTGGCCGAGCACCACCGGGAGCCGGGTGCGCACGCCCGGGGTGTCGGCGAGCGCCCGGGCGGGGCCGTCCCGGTAGGTCAGCCAGTACTGGCTGCCGCGCACGGTGATCATCCCGGCGCGGCCGGTCTGGTCGCAGGCGAGGTCCTTGACGTGCGACGCGGCGCCCACCTGGTAGGGCCGCCGGCCGGCCCGGGCGCCGCCGAGCGGGACGTGCAGCCGGTGCGGGTGGGGGGCGTCCAGGCTCTCCAGCAGCCAGAGGTCGCCCGCGTGCTGGTAGACGATCCGGGTGCCGTCGGTGGCGGCCTCGCGGGCGTAGTAGGAGGCGTGGTCGGTGTGCCGGCGCAGGCCGGTGCCGTCGGGGCGGCAGGAGTAGAGGTTGCCGACGCCCTCGTGGTCGGAGAGGAAGGCGACCCGGTCGCCCTCGGCACAGCCGACCGGCATCGGGGAGGCGAAGTGCCCCCGGTGGCCGTCCAGGATCCGTTCGCCGTCCACCCAGAGCCGCCCGGTGGCGCCGCCCCGGTAGCGCTTCCAGGCGGCGGGTTCGTGCGGAGCGGAGCCGGTGAGCAGCACGGTGTGCACCCGGTCCATCTGGGCGTCGCCGACCGGCCCCCAGGGCATCCGGCGCCCGGGCGCGCCGTCCGGCGGCAGGGCGTGCGCCCAGGTGTAGTGGCCGAAGGGCTCGTGGAACGAGGTGACGGCGAGCAGTTCGCCGTCCGGCAGCCAGCCGGGCAGCCGGGTGTCCTGGCTGCCCCAGTAGGTGAGCCGGACGGCCTCCCCGCCGTCCACGGGTGCGGTCCAGACCTCGGGGGTCAGGCTCTGCCAGCCGGTCCAGCCGAGGGTGCGGCCGTCGGGGGAGAGCCGGGGGTGGCTGACCCGGGTGCGGTCGCAGCTGACCCGCCAGGCGCGGCCCACGGTGCCGTCCGGGTCGAGCGGCGCGACCCAGACGTCGTCCTCGGCGGTGAACGTCAGCAGGCCCCCGCGCAGGTGGGGGTAGCGGAGGTAGCCGGGTGCCGTCACCTCTCCATGGTTCGACGGGGTGTCACGCCCGGCAACCGGACGCCGCCCCGGGTGGTCCGGTACCGGTCCGGACCATTGACACCGCACCGGCGGATCCACTTCAGTGGTCTAGTCCAACCAGGGTGCGCGGTCGGGCCGACCCCCACTGGCACGACCTTCGCCGTGCCCTCGGACGTCCCCCACGATCCGCGCCCCCGCAGGAGTCCCCCGCATGCGCAGAACACCCGTGCCCGCACCCGTCCCGTCCGTCGGCGCCCCGCCCGTCCGCCGCCGCCCGCGCACGCTGCTCGCCGCCGGCACCGCCTCGGCCGTCGCCGCCGCCACCGCGGCAGGCCTGACCCTGGGGCTGGCACCCGCCGCCTCGGCCGGTGAGTTCCTGGCCAACGGCGGTTTCGAGAGCGGCGCGCTGAACCCCTGGAGCTGCAGCGGCGGCACCGGCAGCGTCGTCAGCGGCCAGTCCCACGGCGGCGGTTACGCCCTCGCCGGGGCCGCCTCGGCCGGCGACACCGCCCAGTGCAGCCAGACCGTCACGGTCGCCCCCAACACCACGTACAGCCTCAGCGCCTGGGTGAAGGGCTCGTACGTCTACCTCGGCGTGAGCGGTGGCACCAGCACCTGGACGCCCGGCACCGGCGGCGGGTACCAGAAGCTCGCCCTGAGCTTCACCACCGGCGCCACCCAGACCAGCGCCACCGTGTACACCCACGGCTGGTACGGGCAGGGCACCTACTACGCGGACGACCTCTCGCTGGACGGCCCGGGCGCACCCTCGCCGACCCCGACACCCACCGTGTCGCCCACCGCCACCCCGACGGCCACCCCGACCGGCACGCCCACGCCCACCCCGACCGGCACGCCCACCGGCACCGCGAGCCCGACCGCGCCGCCCGCCGGCGGCCACTCCCTGGTCGGCTACCTGCACGCCGGCTTCGCCAACGGCGCCGGCTACACCCGGATGGCCGACGTCCCGGACTCCTGGGACTTCATCGACCTCTCCTTCGGCGAGCCGACCTCCGTCACCTCCGGCGACATCCGGTTCAACCGCTGCCCGGCCACCGAGTGCCCGGCCGTCGAGTCCGACGCCGACTTCAAGGCCGCCATCGCCGCCAAGCGGGCCAAGGGCAAGAAGGTGCTGATCTCGATCGGCGGCCAGAACGGCCAGGTCCAGCTCACCACCACGGCCGCCCGCGACGCCTTCGTGAGCTCGGTCTCGGCGATCATCGACAAGTGGGGCCTGGACGGCCTCGACATCGACTTCGAGGGCCACTCGCTGTCCCTGCAGACCGGCGACACCGACTTCAAGAACCCCACCAGCCCGGTCGTGGTCAACCTGATCTCGGCACTGAAGACGCTGAAGGCCAGGTACGGCCCGGGCTTCGTGCTGACCATGGCGCCGGAGACCTTCTTCGTCCAGCTCGGCTACCAGTACTACGGCTCCGGCCCGTGGGGCGGCCAGGACCCGCGCGCCGGCGCCTACCTGCCGGTCATCCACGCCCTGCGCGACGACCTCACCCTGCTGCACGTCCAGGACTACAACTCCGGCTCCATCATGGGCCTGGACAACCAGTACCACTCGATGGGCGGCGCCGACTTCCACGTCGCGATGACCGACATGCTGCTCAAGGGCTTCCCGGTCGCCGGCAACACCGCCAACGTCTTCCCGCCGCTGCCGGCCGGCAAGGTCGCCATCGGCATGCCGGCCACCACCAACGCGGGCAACGGCTACGTCGCCCCCGCCGAGGTGAACAAGGCCCTCGACTGTCTCACCAGGCTCACCAACTGCGGCACGTACGTCCCGAAGGCCGGCGCCCAGCCGGACCTGCGCGGCCTGATGACCTGGTCCGTCAACTGGGACCAGTACGGCGGCCGGGAGTTCTCGAAGAACTTCGACGGCTACTTCCGCCGCTGACCCGCCCCGGCGGGCGCCGGACAGTCCCTCCCCACCGTCCGGCGCCCGCCGGCGCCCCGCCTCAGGGCCCGGTCCGGACCGCCTCCAGGTACTCGGCGATGGCGTCCCGGTTGCGGGTCAGGAACTCGATGCGCCGGGTCATGCCGGTGAGCTCGCCCTCCAGGGTGGCGATCATCTCCGGGGTGGCGTCCGGGAAGTGGATGACCCTGGGCTTGTTCAGGCAGGGCAGGATCTGCTTGATGATCCTGGTCGGCAGCCCGGAGTCGAGCAGGCCCCTGATCTGCAGCACCCGGTCGACGGAGGACTCGTCGTAGAAGCGGTAGCCGTTGGCGCAGCGCCCGGCGATGATGAGCCCCTGCTCCTCGTAGTAGCGCAGCAGCCTGCGGGACGCGCCGGTCCGCTCCGACAGCTCTCCGATGCGCATCCGAATCCACCTCGTGACCGGGATTGACCTTCACATCAGTGTGAGGGTTCGAGCATAGCGGTCATGTCGACCATCGAACGTCCAACAGCCGTGGAACCGCGGACACTTCCCCTGCCGGCCCTGCTGGCGCTGGCCACCGCCGTTTTCGTCACCGCACTCACCGAGACCCTGCCGGCCGGCGTCCTGCCCGCGATGGGCGCCGACCTGGGCGTCAGCGAGTCCGCGATGGGCCAGTCGGTCACCATCTACGCGATCGGGACGGCGGCCACCGCCATCCCGCTGACCTCGGCCACCGCCGGATGGCGGCGCAAGCGGCTGCTGGTCACCGCGATGGCCGGGTTCGCCCTCGCCAACACCGTCACCGCGCTCTCCGGCCAGTACGCGCTGACCATGGCGGCCCGGTTCGTCGCCGGGGTCGCGGCCGGGCTGGCCTGGGCGCTGCTGGCCGGGTTCGCGCGGCGGCTGGCGCCCGAGCACCTCCAGGGCAAGGCGATCGCGATCGTGATGACGGGCATCCCGGTGGCCCTCTCGCTGGGCGTGCCCGCCGGGACCTTCCTGGGGCGGGTGCTCGGCTGGTGGGTGGTCTTCCTGCTGATGACGGCCCTCGCAGTGATCGTCGTCGGCTGGATCGCCGCCACCGTCGCCGACGCGCCCGGGCAGCGGGCGGCGGGCCGCACGCCGGTGCTGCGGGCGCTCTCCGTCCCCGGGGTGGTGCCGGTCCTCTTCGTCACCCTGGTCCTCGTACTGGCGCACACCGTCCTGTACGCGTACGTCGCGCCGTTCCTGGACGGGCTCGGCATGGGCGCCTCGACCGACGTCGTCCTGCTGGTCTTCGGCGCCGCCTCCCTGCTCAGCATCTGGATCACCGGCGTCCGGATCCACCGGCGGCTGCGCGCGCTGACCGTGGCCTCCGTCCTGCTCATCGCCCTGGCCGCCACGGCGCTGGCCGTCCTGGCGGGGAGCCCGGCCGCGGTCTACGCCGCCGTGGCCCTCTGGGGGCTCGGCTGGGGCGGCGCCCCGACCCTGCTGCAGACCGCCGCCGGCCGGGCGGGCGGCGACCAGGCCGACGCCGTCCAGGCGATGCTGGTCACGCTCTGGAACGCCGCGATGGCCGCCGGCGGCGTGGTCGGCGGGATCCTGCTGGACCGCTACGGAGCGGGCTCCTTCCCCTGGACCGTCCTCGCCCTGCTGGCGCCCGTCCTCGCCGTGGTCATCGCCGCCCGCACCCACGGGTTCCCGGCCCGCCGCGGGTGAGCTGCGGCAACCGGCGCAGATGTGACGGCCTATCATCGGCACATGCCCACCGCTGAGTTGATCCGCATCGTGTCCCGCTCCTCGCCGATGGCGCTCGCCCAGGTCGAGCGCGTCCGGGCCGAACTCGCCGCCCTGCACCCGCAGCTGCGCACCGAGGTCGTCCCCGTGACCACCTCCGGGGACCGCTGGATGGGTGACCTCGCGCGGCTCGGCGGCAAGGGCGCCTTCACCAAGGAGGTGGACGCGGCCCTGCTGGCCGGCGAGGCGGACCTCGCCGTGCACTGCCTGAAGGACGTCCCGGCCGACCGCCCGCTGCCGGCCGGCACCGTCTTCGCCGCCTACCTGCGCCGCGACGACATCCGCGACGCCCTGGTCCACCCCGGCGGGCTCACCCTGGACGAGCTGCCGGCCGGCACGCGGATCGGCACCTCCTCGGTCCGCCGCCGGGCCCAGCTCGCCGCCTCCCACCCGCACCTGGAGTGCGTGCCGATGCGCGGCAACGCCAACAGCCGCCTCGCCAAGCTGGCCGGCGGTGAGGCCGACGCCCTGCTGCTCGCGGTGTCCGGGCTGGAGCGGATCGGCGAGCAGGCGCGGATCAGCGAGGTCCTGTCGCTGGAGTCGATGTGCCCGCCGATCGGGGCCGGCATCCTCGCCCTGCAGTGCCGCGAGGACGACACCGCCACCATCGAGGCGGTCACCGGCCTCGGCGACCACCCGACCTGGCGCGAGGCGGGTGCCGAGCGGATGTTCCTGCACGTCCTCCAGGGTCACTGCAACTCGCCGATCGCCGGCTACGCCAAGGCCGAGCCGGACGGCCGCCTCTCGCTGCGCGGCCGGGTCTTCTCCCCGGACGGCAAGCAGGTGCTGGACGCCCACGAGTGGGCCGGTTCGCTCAGCCCGGAGGACCTGGGCACCGCGACCGCCCTCGCCCTCAAGCGACAGGGCGCCTCCGAGCTGATCGCCGCCATCCCGCACTGAGCGGGTCGCGGCGGGGGCCGGCGTGGTTCCGGGGTGCACCGGGTCTTTCCGGGTGCACCCCGGGGCGCCGTGGCACGGCAGCGCGACGGTTGCCGGAAACGCCGGAAGGCCCTTCGCTCTCGCGAAGGGCCTTCCGGCTGTCTGTGCGCCGCCAGGGACTCGAACCCCGGACCCGCTGATT